>DULF01000011.1 GCA_012840535.1 Clostridiaceae bacterium | reverse complement strand
GCTTGTTTTCCGCATATTATGAGGTCAAAGTTTCCGATTTTTTTAATACCCATGGATAGAGCGTAAGAGGTTGCAAGCGTATCGGCTCCTGCAAAAGCCTTGTCACTTAGCAGTATTGCATCGTCCACGCCCAGCGCTATGGTTTCCTTTAGCAAATCGGCTACAGACGGAATACCCATGCTTATTACAGTAACTTTTCCTCCAAGATTGTCTTTTATTCTAAGTCCTTCCTCAACTGCATATGTATCGAATGGATTGATTATTGCTTCAACACCTTCACGTATTATTGTATTGGTCTCTTTATTGATTTTAACTTCATTTGAAGCAGGAACTTGTTTAACACATACTATGATATTCAAAAGGCTTCACTCCTGATAAATAATTACTTTTTACCTGATGCTTCCTTGATTAATTCAAGTGCTATAATGTTTCTCTGTATTTGATTTGTCCCTTCATATATTTGGGTGATTTTTGCGTCCCTCATCATTTTTTCAACAGGATATTCCTTCATATATCCATATCCGCCGAGTATCTGAACCGCGTCAGTTGTAACTCTCATTGCTACATCTGATGCAAAAACCTTGGCCATGGCAGATTCCTTCGATATATTTTTCGCGCCGCTGTCAATATGTCTGCAGGTCTGGTAAACAAGGCTCCGGGCAGCTTCTATCTGGATTGCCATATCTGCAAGCATGTGCTGGATTGCCTGGAAAGAGGAAATTGGCTGGCCAAACTGTACTCTTTCTCTTGAATATTTAAGAGCCGCATCAAATGCGCCCTGGGCAATTCCCAATGCCTGTGCCGCAACTCCAGGCCTTGTCCTGTCAAGGGTTTTCATTGCCACTATGAATCCCATTCCTTCTCTTGCAAGAAGGTTTTCCTTAGGTATTCTGCAATTTTCAAATATAAGTTCCCTTGTGCAGGAGGCTCTAATCCCCATTTTATTCTCCTTTTTTCCGAAAGAGAATCCAGGAGTACCTTTTTCAACTATAAAAGCTGAGAATCCTCTTGCACCTTTGTTTCTGTCGGTGCATGCTATAATTGTATATACATCTGCTTCGCCGCCGTTGGTTATCCACTGTTTTGTTCCGTTAAGCACATATTCGTCTCCCTCAAGTACTGCAGTAGTTTGTATTCCTGCCGCGTCGCTTCCGGCATTTGCTTCGGTAAGTCCGAATGCTGCAAGTTTTTTTCCTGCTGCTATATCCGGGAGATATTTCTTTTTTTGTTCTTCATTGCCGAACAAAATAATCGGAAAGGCGCCAAGACCTGTGCCGGCAAATGCAAGCGCAATACCAGCGCAACCTCTGCTGAGCTCTTCGACCACAAGGGCCATTTCCAAAACGCCTCCGCCCAGCCCGCCGTACTCTTCCGGGATATAAACGCCGCATAAGTCAGAATCTGCAAGAATTTTTACTATGTCATGAGGGAATTTGCCTTCTTCATCATACTGGATAGCAACAGGTGCGATTTTTTCATCGGCTATTTTTGCAGCCAGTTCCTTAATCATTTGTTGCTCTTCAGTTAAAAAATACTCCATAAAATACACTCTCCTTTAATTTGGATCAAGCCCCCAAATTTTAGTATTTACTATTATTATCTGGTAATAATTTTATATTAAAAAGTATATTATAAAATCATGCCGAATGCAATAATTTCCTTAAAATTTTGTTTTTGACCTTGTGTATAATCAGATTAGGGTGTATATTATTCTTACATACACACTTATGATAAAAGATTAGGGAGTGTAAATTTTGGGGGAAAAAATTGGTCTTGTTTCACTTGGATGCCCGAAAAATCTTGTTGACAGCGAAATCATGCTTGGAATGCTTAAAAAAGAAGGTTATGAAATAACCGATTGTGAAGACCAGGCTGATATTCTTATTGTAAATACTTGCGGATTTATTGACTCTGCAAAGCAGGAATCAATAAATACAATTCTGGAGATGGCCCAATACAAGGAGGGAAAATGCAGACTTCTTATCGTTACAGGGTGCCTTGCAGAAAGATACAGCGGTATGATAAGACAGGAAATACCTGAGGTTGATGCTGTTTTAGGTACGGCAAGCTACGATAAGATAATTGAGATAATTGAAAAAGCGTTTTCAGGAGAAAAACCTGTTATTTGCGATACGCACAGGGGTGTGGAGTACCTTGAAAACGAGCGGCTGCTTTCAACGCAAAAAGGATTTGCTTATATAAAAATAGCTGAAGGATGCAGCAATTGTTGTACCTACTGTGTTATACCTTCAATCAGGGGGCCTTTCAGGAGCAGAAAAATTGAATCTATTAAAAAAGAGGCAGAGATTCTATCCCAAAAGGGGGTTAAGGAACTAATACTGGTAGCTCAGGATACGACTCTGTATGGGATCGACATCTACAAATCCAGAGAAATTATTAAACTAGTAAGAGAACTGAGCACAATCGAAAATATTGAGTGGATAAGACTTTTATATTGCTATCCTGAGGAAATGGACGATGAATTGATTAATGAGATAGCAAGCAATGATAAAGTTTGCAAATACATTGATTTGCCATTGCAGCATATAAGCGACAAAATACTTAAGGCAATGGGGAGGAGGGGTACAGGTGAAGGCATAAAAAAACTCATAGGCAAACTTAGAGAAAAAGTGCCTGGAATTGTCCTGCGAACTTCGCTCATTGTCGGTTTCCCCGGAGAAGATGAAAACGATTTTGAATCTTTATATAAATTTGTTGAAGATACCAGGTTCGACAGGCTTGGAGTGTTTACTTATTCGAGAGAAGAGGGAACTCCTGCTGCAAGAATGAAGTCTCAGGTAATAAAAAAGGAAAAGATTAAAAGATATAATAAAATAATGGAACTTCAAAAGAAAATATCTTTTGAGAAAAATCTTGAAAGAGTTGGCAAAATATATAAGACTATTGTTCAGGGTGTTGCTGACGACGGCATTTTCTATTACGGAAGGACGTATGCCGAAGCGCCGGAAATTGACGGGGTTGTGTATTTTACAGCCCAAAGACCGCTGAACATCGGAGAGTTTGCTAATGTTAGAATATTAAATTCAGAAGAGTATGATTTGATAGGAGAGGTTATAGGATGAATCTGCCAAATAAAATCACATTATCAAGAATATTTATTGTACCTATTTTCATGCTGTTTATAATTCCATTTCCGGATTGGATGCTAAAAAGTGATTTTTTAGCAGCAATCAGGCCGCAGATAACTTTCCTGAATGACTTTATTATCAACAACGGTAATTATATTGCTGCTATTATTTTCATCCTGGCGTCAAGCACTGACGGGGTTGACGGGTACCTTGCAAGAAAAAACAAGCAGGTGACGAGGTTTGGGAAATTTTTGGATCCTATTGCAGATAAACTGTTGACAACCGCCGCGTTATTGGCACTGGTACAGAGAGGCGATGTAAGCGGCTGGGCTGCAATGTTTATAATCGGAAGGGAACTCCTTGTTACGGGCTTAAGGCTTGTTGCTGCCGGGGAAGGAATAGTTATTGCTGCCAGCAAACTGGGTAAAATAAAACAAGTTACACAGGTTATTGCTATATCCTTGACACTTTTGAGAAACTTCCCGCTTAGTCTGATAACCGATATTAGATTTGACAAATATATGATGTTTATCGCGATAATAGTTACAATATATTCAGGATATGACTATATAGCAAAAAATATAAAGGTGATAAGGGCTGATGAATAGAAAGCCCATTACATAGGAAACCGGCTTTCCATTACCCTCAATGATAAATATTGAGCAAAAATTTCAAGGAAATTATTGCGCATTGAAGAAATTTATTATATACTTTTAGTAGTAGAAATTATTATCTGGTAATAATTATTTATAAAAACCTTGTTGTTTTTGCGATTGTAAGCTTGATTGAATTTTACTGATGAGAAATACAGAAATTTACGGGGTGTGGAATATGGCCAGGTCTTCCTATATGAAAAGGGAAAGACAGGAAATTCTTTCAAAGAAAATAAAAGAGGATCCGTTTTTAACTGATGAAGAGCTTGCGGATTTATTAGGGGTAAGTATACCTACAATACGCCTTGACCGGCTTGAAATGGGTATACCCGAACTAAGAGAGAGAATAAAGAATGTCGCTGAAAAGAGCTACAGCAAGGTAAAATCCCTGCAAAGCAAAGAAATTGTTGGTGAATTGGTAGATATTGAGCTTGGAAAAAGAGGCCTTTCCATACTTGAAACGAATGAAAACATGGTCTTTGAAAAGACAAAAATAGTAAGAGGGCACTTTATTTATTCTTTTGCAGAATCTCTGGCTATTGCAGTTATTGATGCAAATGTTGCATTAGTAGGTGTCGCAAATATCAAATACAAGACTCCTGTGTATGCCGGCAGCAAGTTGGTAGCGCGTGCTGAAGTACGCAGAATTAGAGGGAATAATTTCATAGTATGGGTAAAAATTACCGAAAAGCAGGTAGAAGTTTTTAGGGGGAAATTTATACTGGTTACCCTTGAAAAATTCTAAAAATAATAGTATTTTTATATTAAAAAAATTATTATGGGAAATGTATCTTTAGAAATTTATTCCGGGAGTGAAGATGTTTGCGTATACTGGTAGATGCAATGGGTGGAGATAATGCACCTGAGGCTATTGTCGACGGGTGTATTGATGCTATAAAATCGCAGGAAGGTTTTGATATACTTCTAATAGGAGATTATGACCAGATCAACAAGATTCTAAATAAGAGAAAATTCAGCAGCCAGAGGCTGGAGGTAGTTCACGCGCAGGAAATAATAACAAATGAGGACCTGCCGACAAGAGCTATCAGGAGAAAAAAGAAGTCTTCCATGGTAGTAGGCTTTAACCTTCTTAAAGAAAAAAAAGGTGATGTATTTATATCGGCGGGCAATACAGGAGCGCTGCTTACTGGGGCTCTATTTATACTCGGACGTTTAAGGGGAGTTGACAGGCCGGCTCTTGCCGCAATTATTCCCACTAAAAAAGGCAAGACTCTTTTAATTGATGCAGGGCTGAATTCGACTTGCAAGCCGATTAACTATATTCAGTTTGGAGTTTTTGGTTCCATATATATGAGGGAACTATTTAATATAGAAAACCCAAAGGTTGGACTCATAAATATGGGAACCGAAGCCAAGAAAGGCAGCGAGGTGCTTAGGAGCGCATATGAACTGCTTTCTAAATCCAAGTTGAATTTTGTGGGAAATATTGAGGGCAAAGATGTCCCTGAAGGAGTTGTAGATGTGGCAGTATGTGACGGCTATATCGGAAACGTGCTCCTGAAGTTTTTTGAAGGCGCTGGTTCTTTCTTTTATACATTTTTAAAAGGTATGTTCAAGAAAACAATTTTTTCAAAACTGTCTCTGTTATTTGTTATGAAAGATATGATGGAATTTAAAAAGAAAATGGATCCCGAGGAAGACGGAGGTGCCCCGATACTTGGCGTAAATGGCTTTGTAGTTAAAAGCCATGGTAATTCAAATGCCAAAACTATCAAAAACGTCATAATAAAGGCTTACAATCTCGCAAAAAACCAGGTTTTTGAGAAAATTAAAAACAGTCTGGAAAATCTGGAGGCTGAAAGTTTTGGATAATCAAAATTTTGGAATTGGTATACTGGGGATAGGAATGTGTCTTCCGGAAAGCATACTTACAAATTACGATCTTGAAAAAATGGTTGACACTTCTGATGAATGGATAATTAAAAGAACCGGTATTTCAGAAAGAAGGATATTGGATAAAGACGAGCCTGCATACAAACTTGGTGTTAAAGCAGCTCAAAGAGCTATTGAAGATGCAGGCCTGAAACCGGAAGAAATAGATTTTATTATAGTAACTACAACTTCTCCTGATTATTTAACCCCTTCAATGTCATGTATGATCCAGAGTGAAATAGGAGCGGTGAATGCTGCTGCATTAGATATAAATGCTGCATGTACAGGATTCATATATGCCCTGAAAATCGCTGAAGCGTTAATTGCGAACGGCTGTTATAAAAATATATTGCTGGTCGCATGTGAAGGCTTATCAAAAGTGGTAGATTGGGAAGACCGGGCTACATGTGTTTTGTTTGGCGATGGCGCAGGCGCTGTTGTTATTGGCGCTGTAGAAAATGGATTGGGAATCGTGAAAACCTGCGTTGGAGCCGACGGAAGCATAGGACACAACTTAACCATACCGTGTTGTTATCTTAGCAACGTTGATCTTGAAAAGAGGGTACATGAAAATAAACGCGTAGTTTGGATGGACGGAAGCGAAGTTTTTAAATTTGCTGTTAAAGCAATGGCTGAAGCTGCTTCGAAAGTACTTGATGAATCAAATTTTTCTATTGAGGACATAAAATTAATAATACCGCACCAGGCTAATGTCAGAATTATTGATGGAGCTGCGAAGAGGCTTGGTGTTTCTTTAGACAAAATGTATATAAATCTGAACAAATATGGAAATATTTCTTCTGCGTCTATTCCTGTCGCACTAAAGGAAGCAGTTGATTTAAACCTGATAAAAAAAGGCGAACTGGTCCTTCTGGTCGGTTTTGGAGGAGGGCTTACATGGGGTTCTACTGTAATGAGATGGAATAGGTAGAAGAGTTTAGGAGGTGTCTTATGCCCAAAATTGCATTTATTTTCCCAGGGCAGGGTGCCCAGTATGTAGGTATGGGTAAGCAGATAGCCGGGCAATACAAGTCAGCCAATGATATTTTTGACGAAGCTTCTGAAGCACTTGGCTTTGACGTAAAAAAGATGGTATTTGAAGGAGATGAGGAAACTCTTAAAATCACTGAGAATACACAACCTGCCATACTTACGACAAGTATTGCATGTCTTCAGCCCTTGATTGAAAACGGCATAAAAGCGGATGTAGCTGCAGGATTAAGCCTTGGTGAATATTCGGCACATGTGGCTGCAGGAACGCTTGCATTCAAGGATGCGGTTTCCCTTGTTAAAAAGAGAGGCAAATTCATGCAGGAAGCTGTCCCGGTAGGTGTAGGGGCAATGGCTGCCATTATCGGCCTCGAGGAAAAGGATGTTTTGGATAGCTGCAGCGAAGCTTCACAAATAGGTATAGTGGAAGCTGTCAATTTAAATTGCCCGGGACAAATTGTAATAGCCGGTGAAGTTAAGGCAGTTGAAAAGGCTATTGAGATATGCAAGGGAAAAGGAGCAAAAAGAGCCGTACTTCTGCCCGTAAGCGCACCATTCCACTGTAAGCTGTTAAAGCCTGCAGGGGAAAAACTGGCTGAAGAATTGAAAAAAGTTAGTTTTATCGATATGAAAATTCCTGTGGTTACAAATGTAACTGCTGAATATATCTATGATAAAACGTTAGTACCTGACTTGTTGATCAGGCAGGTAAGCAGCCCGGTATTATGGGAGAGATCCATAAGGAAGATGATTGAAAACGACGTTGACACTTTTATTGAAATTGGACCTGGAAAGGTTTTAAGCGGATTTGTTAAGAAGATTAACAAAGAAGTTAAAACACTCAACGTGGAAGATATTGATTCACTGAATAAGACTATTGAAGAATTGGGATGATTTAGAGGGAGGAATATACACTATGCAGCTTAAAGGAAAAACTGCAATTGTAACCGGCTCGGGAAGAGGACTTGGCAAGGCTATTGCTTTAAAGCTTGCCCAAATGGGTGCTAACATTGTCCTCAATGATATTGTCAATTCGGATTCTATTGATGAAACGGCCGAGGAATTCAGAGCTGCAGGTTACAATGTTATTGTTACAAAGGGTGATGTGAGGAATCCCGACGATGTCAAGGAAATGGTCGATAAGGCGGTTGAAGCTTTTGGCAGCATTGATATTCTTGTAAATAATGCCGGTATAACAAAAGATAAGCCGTTAGCCATGATGTCACTTGAAGACTGGGATGACGTGCTTGATATTAACCTGAAAGGCGCGTTTATTTGCACAAAAGCTGTCGCAAAGGTAATGATTAAGCAAAAAAGCGGCAAAATTATAAACATAGCTTCTGTTGCAGGGGTTATGGGGAATCCAGGGCAGGCAAACTACTCAGCCTCAAAAGCAGGCTTGATAGGACTTACCAAAACAACTGCGAAGGAACTGGCTGCCCGGAATATTACGTGCAATGCAGTCGCTCCGGGGTTAATCAAGAGCAAAATGACGGATGTTTTGCCTGATAAGGTAAAGGAGGCTTACTTAAACAGCATTCCGCTCAAAAGGTTTGGGACACCTGAAGATGTGGCAAATGTTGTAGGCTTTCTTGCTTCGGATGATTCAAATTATGTGACTGGACAGGTAATACATATTGACGGTGGGCTTGTTATGTAATAATATCTTAATGTACAAGTATTTACATACTTGCACATTTGAATTTATTAATAATTAATTAATTTAGTCCTCTTGAGAGGAGGTGAACAAATGGTATTTGAAAAGGTGAAAAAGATTATTGTTGATCAATTAGGTGTTGATGAAGACGATGTAACCCTGGAAGCTTCTTTTATAGATGATCTGGGTGCAGACTCACTGGATATAGTTGAGTTGATTATGGCTTTTGAGGAGGAATTCGACTTAGAAATTCCTGACAGCGATGCGGAAAAAATTTCAACTGTCGGTGATGCAGTTGAGTACATTAAAAAGAATACTTAAAAAAGTCCCAATTAGGGACTTTTTTAAGTATTTACGAGTCAAATGCAATTTCCTGAATTAATTTTATATATTCATTTACTTATCATCGAATTGTATATTTAGGAGGTATCTTCCGGATACTACTTAGCAAGGGGGATAAGGATGAGGAAACGGGTTGTTATTACAGGGATGGGCGTAGTGTCTTCTTTGGGAATAGGCGTGGAAGAATTCTGGAATTCCATTAAAGCTGGAAAGTCCGGAATCAGTAATGTTACAAGAATTGATGTAACAAATATGCCCACAAAGGTCGCAGCTGAAATAAAGAACTTCGAACCAACTGATTTTATTGACAAAAAAGAAGCAAGGAGAATGGACAGATACACACACTACGCTATTGCTGCATCAAGAATGGCTATAGAGCAATCAAAGCTTGACCTCGATAATATTGACAAGAACCGTATGGGAGTAATTGTTGGTTCTGGTATTGGAGGTATTGAGACTCTTGAGGAACAGCACCAGGTATTCTTAACAAAAGGTCCGGGAAGAGTAAGCGCGTTTTTTGTACCGATGATGATTCCAAATATGGCTGCCGGCAGAATTGCCATTGAATATGGTGCTAAAGGTCCAAATGAGTGTGTTGTTACCGCCTGCGCTACAGGAACCAGCTCTATAGGACGTGCATTCAGAATTATACAGCTCGGCGAGGCAGACATAATGATTGCAGGAGGTTCTGAAGCACCTATTACTCCATTGTCCTTTGCTGGTTTTTGTGCCATGAAGACTATGTCTACTTCAGAAGACCCTTCAAATGCATGCAAGCCTTTTGACCAAGAAAGAAACGGTTTCGTCATGGGAGAAGGAGCAGGCATTGTTGTACTTGAAGAACTTGAGCATGCATTAAGAAGAGGTGCGGATATTATTGCTGAGATAGTGGGCTTTGGCAGCAATGACGATGCTTTCCATATTACAGCGCCTGCTGAAGGCGGTGAAGGTGCGGCAAAATGCATGCAGCTGGCTATTGATGATGCGGGAATAAAACCTGAAGAAATAGGCTATATAAATGCACATGGAACTTCAACGGAGCTGAATGACAAGAACGAAACAATGGCTATCAAAACTGTCTTCGGAGAGCACGCATATAAGCTTGCAGTAAGTTCAACCAAGTCAATGACAGGCCATTTGCTTGGTGCAGCAGGAGGTATAGAGGCTATTATTACAGCTCTTGCGTTGAAGGAAGGCTTCCTGCCCCCAACGATTAATTATAAAACACCGGATCCTGATTGTGACTTGGATTACGTTGTTAATGTAGGAAGAAAATCAGATATAAAATATGCATTGTCAAATTCGTTTGGTTTCGGCGGGCATAACGCTGTTCTTGCGCTGAAGAAATATGAATAGTACAATTTAAATCAGGTGCATAATAGTTAATATTCGAATATTATGCACCTGGTTTTTAAAAAATGCAGGACGAATAGACAATAGGCTATGTGCTATGTGACGGATAAGCCGCCATGGGCTAAAATCGGAGCTTCAAGAAAGTTATTGCCTCACTTAGCATATATCCTATTGCCCATGACTGTCCGGTAGCTAAGGAGGAAATATGAATAGCAGGGAAGAATTGCTTAGCAGGCTTTCAGAGTTTGAAGAAAGAATGGGGTATGTTTTTAAAGATAAAAACAATCTGCTTCTTGCCTTAACTCACAGTTCATTTGCAAACGAACACAAGGGAAAGGGCTTTGTGAGCAATGAGAGGCTTGAATTTCTTGGAGATTCGGTACTAAGCTTAGTTATAAGCGATAACATATATATGAAATATTCACATCTTTCTGAGGGTGAAATGACTAAGGCAAGGGCTAATGTCGTTTGTGAAACTTCATTGATGAAATGCGCCAACGAAATAGGCCTCGGCGAATACCTTCTTCTTGGCAAAGGCGAGGAAATTTCCGGAGGAAGAACACGGTCATCGATACTTTCCGATGCATTTGAAGCGCTTATCGGCGCTGTCTACATTGATGGGGGATTTGCCAAGGTAAAGGAGTTTGTGCTCGATAAAATGAAAACACTTATACAAGATTCAATAAACGGTTCCATATTTATGGATTATAAGACCCAACTGCAGGAACTCGTACAGAAGAGCAGTGATCAAAAAATAACTTATGAGATAGTTGAGGAAAAGGGACCTGATCACAACAAGCTTTTTGTATCCCAGGTGAAAACATCGGACAGAGTAATGGGTATAGGCAGAGGAAGAAGCAAAAAAGAAGCTGAACAGAATGCAGCAAAACAGGCGCTTGAAAAGGGTTTTTAACAGTATGAAGAAAAAACATGTCATAATACCGGTATTTGTTCCTCACAAAGGTTGTCCTCATGAATGTATATTTTGCAACCAGAAAAGGATAAGCGGTCAAATTGAAGAAGTTACTGCAGAAAAAATAAGTTCGACTGTTGAATCCTATTTATTAAAGGCACCTCGTGGAGCTTTTATTGAAATTGCCTTTTACGGCGGCAGTTTCACAGGCATAAAAAAGGAAGAACAGTTTAGTTTACTAGAAGTAGCATACAATTATTTAAAGGATGGAAAGGTAAATTCTATAAGGCTCTCAACAAGACCTGATTATATAAATGAGGAAATACTTGAATACCTTAAAGAATATAATGTCGGTACAATTGAGCTTGGTGCCCAGAGTTTTGATGAAGATGTGCTATATTTAAGCTGCAGGGGACATAGTGCAGACGATATAATCACTTCTTCCTTACTGATAAAACAATATGGTTTTAATCTTGGAATTCAGACAATGATCGGACTTCCGGGGGACAGCAGGGAAAAGGACATTTATACGGCTGAAAAAACCATAGCGTTAAAACCTGAAATTGTGAGAATATATCCAACTCTTGTTATAAGGGGAACATACCTTGAAGAACTATATAAAAAGAGCGAATATGTGCCGTTAAACCTCGAAGAAGCCGTCGAAATTTGTTCAGAACTCCTTGAAATGTACAAATCCAATGGAATTAACGTAATAAGGATAGGTCTTCAGCCTACTGAAAATATAAGTATGGACGGAGATGTAATTGCAGGACCTTTTCATCCTGCGTTCAGGCAACTTGTAGAATCCAGAGCCATTTTAAAAAAAATTGAGAATGTAATTGTTCGTGAAAAGTTTGAAGGAAAGAATGAACTGATAATCAGAACAGGAGCAAAAAACGTATCTTATGTTGTAGGCCAAAAAAGAGGGAATATTAACCATCTAAGAAACAGTTTAGGGTTTAAAAAAGTTATGTTGAATGTAGACAAGGATTTGGACGATGAAATATTTATCTATAAAAGCGACGGCAACTGTTGGGTTGAAGTTTAATTTGAACAAATCTGCAGTTGAATAAATTCCTGAATATGTTAAAATTAAAAAATGCAGTTTTAATTTTATTGACTGAGGTGTTGGGCTTGTATTTAAAGAGGCTTGATATACAGGGTTTTAAGTCTTTTGCAGATAAAATTTCCCTGGAATTTAACAGCGGCATTACTGCCATTGTAGGACCTAATGGCAGTGGAAAGAGTAATATTTCCGATGCCATAAGATGGGTCCTTGGAGAGCAAAGCGTAAAATCCCTTAGAGGCAGCCGCATGGAAGATGTGATATTTGCAGGGACAGAGCACAGAAAATCTCTGGGATTTGCTGAGGTTTCCCTGACGATTGACAATTCGGACGGTTCACTTCCTGTTGAATTCAGCGAAGTCACGATAACGAGGAGAGTTTTCAGGTCCGGAGAAAGCGAATATTATATCAATAGGACGTCATGTCGTCTTAAAGACATACATGAGTTGTTTTTAGATACAGGCATTGGGAAAGATGGGTATTCAATTATCGGACAGGGGAGAATAGATGAGATTTTAAGTACAAAGTCAGAGGACAGGAGAAGCATTTTCGAAGAAGCTTCGGGAATAATGAAGTATAAAGTGAGAAAGCAGGAGGCTGAAAAGAAGCTTGAACTTACAAAACAGAATCTCTTGAGAATCAATGACATACTTAATGAGCTTGAAATTCAACTCGAGCCCTTAAAACAGCAGTCTGATACTGCTAAAAAATACCTCAGCCTGAGAGATAACCTTAAAGAACTCGAAGTCAATGTATATATTGAAAATATTAGCAAGTATAAAGAAAAAATAAGTGAGCTTGAAGCACAGCTTTCCTCTGTAAAAGAAGAGATAGATGACGAAAGCAGGCGTCTGGAAAATATTAATACGTTAAACAGGCAAAAGTCAGAAGCTTTGAAGCTCCTCGATGAAAAACTTGAGAGCTCAAGGCAGAAGTACTACAGCCTGGAAAGCAGTCTGGAAAAGTATCAGGCAGAGATAAGGCTTAATGAGGAGAAAATAAACCATTTTACACAAAATACGCATAGACTTGACGGAGAAATAAGTGAGATTCTTAAGAAGATAGACAACCTGTCAGGTGAATATCTCTCAAAGCAGGAAAGGTTAAAATATCTGAATGACAGGTATAATGAATACTCTGCGAAACTGGCTGAATGTGAAGAAAAAATGAATTCAATACTTGCTTCCCTCGATGAAAGCGAAAGATATATCGAAGGGCTTAAGTCCAGCATAATGGATAAGCTGGATTTGCTTTCAGATAAAAAGACGCAGATAAACTCATTGAAGGCAAATATGGAAAGCCTGGAGAAAAGAAGAACAAATATTGCGCGTGAAGTAAATCAGCTTTTACTGGAAAAAGACAGGAATAACATAAAAAAAGAAGAACTTCTTGAAAGCATTCATAATGCAGGAGAAAACATTAAAAAATTGACAAACGAGCTTGACTCGTTAGTTTTGCAAAAAAATGACGGGGATTTGAAGCTTGCGGAGCTCAGGAAAAAACAGAATCAGTTAAAAACTGAAATCCAGGTTAAAACTTCAAGGCAAAAGATGCTTTTAGACATGGAAAGGAGTTTCGAAGGATATAATAAAAGCGTCAGAGATATCCTTAATGCATGCGCCAGGTTTCCTGAATTTGGGAAAGGAATCCACGGCGCATTGGCTCAACTGATCAAGGTGGACAAAAAATATGAAACGGCAGTGGAAATGGCTCTTGGAAGCTCTCTGCAAAATATTGTGGTGACATCGGAAGAGGATGCTAAAAGAGCCATTGATTATCTGAAAAAAAACAAGGGTGGCAGAGCGACTTTTTTGCCAATCAGTTCTGTTAAAGGCAAATATATTGATAAACACATTATTGAAGAGTTAAAGAAGAAGGATGGTTTTTGCGGAATTGCTTCAGATTTGGTTTCCTGCGACAAACAGTACAGGGGTATAATACTAAGCCTTTTAGGCAGGGTTGTGGTTGTGGAAGACCTGGATTCGGCAATTAATATAGCAAGGGTTCATAGTTACGGATTCAGGATAGTTACGCTTGAAGGAGATATTTTAAATACCAGTGGTTCTATTACAGGGGGAAGTGTTGAAAACAGGGGAATAAGCCTGTTGGGAAGAAACAGGGAAATAGAAAGTTTAAAAACCGAAATAAGTAAAATCAAAGACGACGAGTTAATGCTTGAAAAACAGATAAATGAGACTATATCGTATATTAATGCAATAAATGAAAGAATTTCATCGGTAGAAGCCGAATTAAAAGACAATCAACTGATCAAAGCACGTGATGAGAATCACTGCGCGCAGGTTGAGGAGAATATTGAGAAACTAGCGGCAAGGATCGAAATGCTTAATGAGGAATCGATGCAGCTTGCCCGTCAAAGAGATGACCTTAACCGTGAGGCTGAAAAGTATATAGTTGAAATGCAGGCTTTGGAAAATGAGATAGCTGAAACCAAAAAAATTGTTGCTGAACACCAGGAGAAGCACAAAGAGGAACAGGCTGTCCGTGATAATTTACATAAGGATATTACGAATTACAAAATATCGGTCAATTCCATATTAGAGAGCATTTCAGGCATAAATGAGGCCTTTCAGAAACTGGATAACGAGAAACAAGGCCTGGAGAAAAGCCTGGCCAGAAAAGGCGCCGAAAAGAAAAGGAACTATGAAGAAATAGAAAAATTAAAAAAGAAAAACGAAAGCATAAGAAATATAATCAAAAGCCAGGAAGAGGAGAAAACAGGCAAAACCCTCGAAATTGACAGAATAATAGAAGAACGCAGGGTGTTGGACGAGGAGTTGTCTGAAACCATCGACAAAATCAATGAAATCAATAAACGGATTATGCTGCTTCAGGAGGAATTTAACAGGATTGAACTCAGAAAAGCAAAGTTTGAATCGGAAATGGAAGCAGTACAGAATCGCATGTGGGATGAATATGAGCTTACCTACACAAACGCTCTTGAATTTAAGAAAGATATTGGAAGCATTTCACAGGCACAGAAAAAAATAATCGAATACAGAAATGAGATAAAAGAGTTAGGTCCTGTAAATGTAGCCGCCATTGATGAATATGTCAAAACCAAGGAAAGGTATGAGTTTATGACCAGGCAGAAAAATGATATGGAACAGGCCGCGGAAAAACTTCAGAGAATAATTTATGAGATGACGTCCAAAATGAAAAAACAATTTCTTGAACAGTTCAGGCTGATTAATGAAAATTTCAATATTGTGTTCAGGGAATTATTTGACGGGGGCCGGGCACAGCTAATTCTTGTGGACGAAGAGAATGTGCTGGAAAGCGGTATAGAAATCGAGGCACAGCCGCCAGGCAAAAAATTGCAGAACATGATGCTTTTGTCCGGTGGTGAAAGAGCGTTTACCGCAATTGCCCTGCTTTTTGCAATATTGAGGCTCAAACCTGTGCCGTTCTGCGTGCTGGATGAAATAGAGGCAGCCCTTGATGATGCCAATGTATACAGGTTTGCGGAATATTTAAAGAAGTACTCCGAACAGACACAGTTTATACTTGTCACCCACAGGAAGGGCACCATGGAATGTTCTGATACACTATATGGTGTGACTATGCAAGAGAGGGGAGTTTCGAAGATAGTTTCGATGAAATTGGTTGAAAACAAGGCTATGTGATATATTTTATAATATTGGAACTATAATATAGATATCAAAAAATACGGAGGAAGATGTATGGGACTTTTTGACAGACTAAAAGACGGCTTGCAGAAAACCAGAAAAGGCATTACTGAAAAAATTGAACAGGTGTTGGTTTCACTTGGGAAAATTGACAATGATTTGTTTGATGAGCTTGAGGAAATACTCATAACATCGGATATGGGTTTGAAGACAACTGAAATAATTATTGAAAGGTTGAAGGCAAAGGTAAAGGAAAACAAGGTAACAAACCCAAAGGATGTAAAAAGGCTCCTTAAAGAGGAGTTGCTGCAAATACTTTCAGACAACGATTCAGAAAAGACGGCAATATTTGGATCGCCTTTAGTTATCGTTGTAGTTGGAGTAAATGGGGTGGGCAAAACAACTTCAATAGGCAAGATTGCATATCTTCTGAAAAGCAACGGAAAGAAAGTTCTGCTTGCGGCGGGAGACACCTTCAGGGCAGCCGCAATTGACCAGCTTGAAATATGGGCTAACAGGGTTGGTGTAGACATAATCAAACATGCTGAAGGCTCAGATCCGGCGGCAGTAATCTATGATGCCCTTCAAGCAGCAAAAGCCCGGAAAGCCGATGTCCTGATTTGTGACACTGCAGGCAGATTGCATACAAAAAAGAACCTGATGGAGGAACTCAGAAAAATATTCAGGGTAATTGAACGTGAAATGCCGGATGCAAAGAAGGAGACCCTGCTTGTGCTGGATGCCACTACAGGACAGAATGCTATTTCCCAGGCCAGGACATTTTGCGAAGTTGCTGATGTTACCGGAATTGTCCTGACGAAACTCGATGGCACGGCAAAAGGCGGTATTGTAATTGCTATAAAATCGGAGCTGAATATACCTGTAAAACTCATTGGAGTCGGAGAGAAACTGGACGATTTGCAGTTCTTTAATCCCAGGGAGTTTGTAGATGCGCTTTTTGATTAATTCAATGCACCATGCCGGCAATAAATGAGAAAATAAGCGCGAAGTTAAATTAATACTTGACAATATATGTGTATCTAAATTAAAATAAGGCGTAAAGTATTTTTGCTTTACACCTTATTTATATTGTGGACGTATAGTTTAACACGTCCAATATGTTTAAGGTATGATAGTATATGGAGAATGTGCTTAAAATTAGTTTGTTGCTTGATTTTTACAGTCAGTTTATGACTGAGAGACAGTACAGTATATTGGATATGCATTATAACAACGACTATTCCCTGGGAGAAATTGCTGAGTATTTGAATATCAGCAGACAGGGCGTATATGATAATATTAAGAAAGGAAAAGCTCTTTTAAATACATTGGAAGAAAAACTGGGACTTGCGAAAAAATATTTAGAGCAAAAGCAAAAGTTGGAGAACATATTGGAAATACTTAACAGCCTGAACGTTGAAAAAATGGATGCTGCTGACAGGGAGAAAGTAAAGCATGTTGAAAATGAGGTAAAGAGTTTGATTGATAACTTATGAGGCTAGTGAAAAATGAACTCTTTGTGAAGGAGAAAGAAAAGAATGCAGATATTTGAAGGCTTATCAGGAAAACTTCAGGAAGCCATAAGAAAAATACGCGGCAAGGGCAGAGTAACTGAAAAAGATGTAAAGGACATGATGAGAGAGGTCAAACTTGCCCTTCTTGAAGCTGATGTCAACTTCAAAGTTGTAAAAGACTTTATAAATAAAGTTTCTGAGAGGGCTGTCGGGCAGGAAGTGCTGGAAAGCTTGACTCCCGGACAGCAGGTAGTAAAAATTGTACACGAAGAATTAATTAATCTAATGGGACAGGTTCCAAGCAAGCCTACACTTTCGCCGAAACCTCCGACAATATACATGATGGTTGGCCTGCAGGGTTCAGGAAAGACGACTACATCCGGCAAAATTGCCAATATGATGAGAAAGCAGGGAAGAAGTCCCCTGCTTGTAGCATGTGACGTTTACAGGCCTGCCGCAATAAAGCAGCTCCAGGTTATAGGTTCCCAGCTTAATATACCGGTTTTTTCAGCAGGAGATAAAATGGATCCGGTTGATATAGCGAAAGCTGCAATCGAACACGCCAAGACAAAGCAATACGACCTTATAATCATTGATACAGCCGGACGCCTTCATATAGATGAGGAATTGATGGATGAGTTAAGAAATATTAAAGCATCCGTGCAACCCCATGAGATACTTTTGGTTGTAGATTCCATGACAGGACAGGATGCTGTAAACGTGTCCCAGAGTTTTAATGAAAAGCTCGGTATTGACGGCGTTGTCCTTACCAAGCTTGACGGAGACGCAAGGGGCGGTGCGGCGCTTTCAGTAAAGGCAGTAACAGGGAAGCCCATTAAATTTGTAGGAATGGGTGAAAAACTAAGCGACCTTGAGGTATTTTATCCTGACAGAATGGCTTCCAGGATACTTGGAATGGGTGATGTATTAAGCCTGATTGAAAAAGCCCAGGAAGCGCTTGATGAAAAGAAAGCTCTTGAGCTTGAAAGGAAAATGCGAACCCAGCAGTTTACTTTCGATGACTTCCTTGATCAGATGCAGCAGTTGAAAAAGATGGGGCCATTAAGCCAGGTTTTCAGCATGATTCCGGGGGTTAATGCCAAGGTCCTCAAAGATTTGGATATTGAAGCAAACGAGAAAAAGCTTTCCCGTACCGAAGCAATTATAAAATCGATGACGAAGCAGGAAAGAAACGAGCCTTCAATTATAAACGCAAGCAGGAAAAAAAGGATTGCAGCAGGCAGCGGTACTACCATACAGGAAGTTAACAGGCTTCTGAAGGAATTTGAAGAGATGAAAAAAATGATGAAAATGATGACGGATATGGGCAGGCATGGCAAAAAGGGCATGGGAAAGTTCCGCTTCCCATTTTAAGGATGAAAGTGTCAACAGCTTAAAGATTGTAAAGTAAATTTGTCAGCTATATATTTTTATATATTTTCAGAATTTTTAGAGGGAGGTGACAAAAATGGCTGTAAAAATAAGGCTGAAAAGAATAGGAGCTAAAAAGAACCCCTATTACCGTGTAGTTGTTGCTGATTCGCGAAGCCCTCGTGACGGCAGGTTTATAGAGGAAATTGGTACTTACAATCCTGTTGCAAATCCCGCACAGGTGAACATCAACAGCGAAAAAGCGCAAAAATGGCTGAAAAACGGTGCACAGCCAACTGACACCGTAAAAGCATTATTAAAGAAAACCGGGATAATTCAGTAAGCTTTCAAAGCTTTATATAAGCTTTATAAATACAAAAAGCATATAGGTTATTTTGTACAGTTAGTGATCTAATATCTTCCAGGAGGTAGTAACGATGATGAAAGAACTTCTTGAAACGATTGCAAAGGCATTGGTAGACAATCCAGAAAGCGTAAGCGTAAATGAAGTTGAAGGTGAACAGTCCCTTATCCTCGAGTTAAAGGTAGCAAAGGAAGATATGGGTAAAGTTATCGGAAAACAGGGTAGGATAGCAAAGGCAATCAGGACTGTGATTAAAGCTGCGGCAGTAAAGGAAAATAAGAGAGTAGTAGTAGAAATTCTTTAAGTTGCTTAAAGGACACGCAGCTGCAAGTAATTAAATCTCAAAAGGGGACATAAAAGTCCCTTTTTGTATTATAAAGGAAAGTAAACCTGTTGTTTTCGGTGGTGAGAATATTGGAAAAGTACCTCAGGGTGGGCAAAATTATAAACACCCATGGAATAAAAGGAGAATTGAAAATTTTACCTTTAACAGATGACCCTAAGAGGTTTGATTATCTGAAAAAAGTTTTTATTGATAAAGGCGGTATTTTTGAATCACTTAATATATCCCATGTGAAGTATTTTAAAAACATGGTCCTGGTAAAATTTAAAGAAATAAATGACCTGAATGCTGCCGAAGCGTATAAGGAACAATATATTTTGGTAGACAGGGAAAATGCGGTAAAGCTTCCTGAAGGCAGGTTTTTTATATCAGATATAGTTGGATGCGAGGTCGTGGAAGAGAACGGAAACAAACTCGGTGTTGTAACGGATGTTTTGTCTACAGGGAGCAATGATGTTTACGTGGTAAAAAATGAGAACAGCAGGGAGATACTGGTACCGGCGTTAAAAAGCGTTGTTAAGAGCGTTTTGATAAATGAGAAGAGAATAACTGTATCTTTGCCGAAAGGATTGGTCGATGATGAGGTTTGACATCCTAACGCTTTTTCCTGATATGTTTCCGCCAGTACTAAATGAAAGCATTATTGGCAGGGCTAAGCAGGACGGATTTATCAAGATAAATACGGTAAACATACGCGACTTTTCCCGGGACAAGCACCGGAAAACTGACGACTACCCCTATGGCGGCGGCAATGGAATGGTAATGATGGCGCAGCCAATTTATGATGCATATTTGTCTGTAACAGAAGGTTTGTCTTATAAGCCCAAGGTTATTTATTTAAGCCCTCAGGGCAAGTTGCTTAATCAAGAGCTGGTTAACGAGTTAAGCACATGTGACCATTTCATATTATTATGCGGCCATTATGAAGGTGTTGACGAGAGAATTATAGAGGAGATTGTAGATGAGGAGATATCAATCGGGGATTATGTACTGACTGGCGGGGAACTTCCTGCAATGGTTTTGATTGATGCGTTGACAAGAACCATACCAGGGGTTTTGGCAAGTAAGGATTCATACTTGGAGGAGTCGCACAATAACGGCCTTCTTGAGTATCCACAGTATACGAGGCCTTATGAGTTTAACGGAAGGAAAGTTCCGGACATTTTGTTGTCAGGACATCATGCAAATATAAAAAGATGGAGAAGGCAGCAGTCCCTGTTAAGGACTTATAAAAAGCGGCCTGACCTATTTAATAAGCTTGAATTGAGTGAAGAGGACAGAAAATTGCTCCATGAAGCACTAAATAATGAAGGAAATGTGTAATTGCTTGGCAAGACCAATTTTCCAGAAATGGTTTACAAGGATGGCAGCATATGATATAATACATTTCGTGTTAATTACGGGCGTTCCGCTGCATATATATTACAGGAAACAAAGGCATGGTGCTTTAATAAAAGCATCATCTTAAAGTGCATGAACGTCTTGGAAGGAAGGAGGATAGCAATGGATATAATAAAAGCTATTGAACAGGAACAAATTAGAAATGATCTACCTCATCTTGAAATAGGTGATTATGTTAAAGTTTATTTGAAAGTTAAAGAAGGAAACAGGGAAAGGCTCCAGGTTTTTGAAGGAACTGTTATCGCCAAAAAGGGTGAAGGTTTAAAGGAAACCTTTACAGTACGTAGAATCTCTTATGGAGTTGGCGTGGAAAGAGTTATTCCTGTTAACTCACCAAGAATTGACCGTATTGAAGTTGTAAGAAAAGGAAAAGTCAGAAGAGCGAAGCTCTATTATCTGCGTAAAAGAGTCGGTAAATCGGCAAAAGTTAAAGAAAAGCTTGTTTCCAAGAACAAAGCGGTTGAAACAGAATGAAGAAAGGGACGGAATGTCCCTTTTGTTTTCTCAAAAAAATTTTTTAGGAATAGTGGGTATGGGAACAAAGGAAAAAACACAGAAATACATATTCAAAGAATTTTTAGGCTGGTTGGAAGCAATATTATTGGCAGTATTAATTTCCTTGTTGATTCGAGCATTTGTATTTGAAACTGTGTATGTTGACGGCTCTTCAATGGAACATACACTCTCAAACGGAGACAGACTGATATTGTATAAGCTTGGCTATTTTTTTTCTCCTCCTAAAAGAGGTGATATTGTTGTATTGCAAGTTAATGAAGGAACCTTCAGGTATTTTCCTTTTATAAATAAATTGCCTATTGTTAAGCGGGCGCTTCACGGGATAGATGAAACTGATTATATAAAAAGAGTTATTGGGATCCCTGGTGATGAAGTGGATATAAAGGATGGATATGTATATATTAATAATGAAAAGCTTGAAGAACCATATGTGTACGGAGAAGCAACATATGAAGGGAATATTGAATTGCCTGTAAAAGTAGAGGAAGGCACGGTTTTTGTTCTCGGTGACAACAGGCTAAACAGCAGAGACAGCAGAGAGCTGGGATTGATTGAATATGATAAAATAAAAGGTAAGGCAATATATAGGGTATGGCCTTTAGACAGGTTCGGCAGCATTTACAAAAACAATCAAAAGTAAGGTAGGAATGGTACTGCTGCAAGAAAGGGGAAATATATGGACATTCAGTGGTTTCCGGGACACATGGCCAAAACAAGGAGGTTGTTGTCCGAAAACCTTAAGCTGGTGGATGTGGTTATTGAGCTTTTAGACGCACGAATACCGTACAGCAGTAAAAATCCGGATATTGACAGGATAGTATTAAACAAGCCAAAAGTTGTGGTACTTAACAAGTCAGATCTGGCTGATGAGAAAGTATCGGCAGAATGGAGCAAATGGTATAGTATCAACGGTTATACCGGCATTTTTGTTGACTCGCTGAAAGGCACAGGAATTAACAAGGTAAAAAGCATACTGACTGATTTGATGAGGGAAAAGATTGAAAGGGATAAAAGAAAAGGCAGGATTTTCAGGCCAATCCGTACCATGGTTGTAGGAATACCCAATGTAGGGAAGTCTTCTTTTATAAACAGGATAGCAGGCAGAGCCAGCGCGGCAACCGGGGACAAGCCCGGAGTAACGCGTGGAAAGCAGTGGATAAAGCTTAATAAGAATATTGAGCTACTCGATACTCCCGGCATTCTCTGGCCTAAGTTCGATGACCGGGAAGTTGGTTTAAATCTGGCATTTACCGGCGCCATAAAAGATGAAGTATATGACATTGTGGAGGTTGCAGCTTTATTGCTTGAAAGGCTGAGTGTATCTTATCCTGATTATCTTAAAAATAGATTCAAGCTGGATTCCCTGGAGGATAAAACAGGAGTAATTCTTCTTGAGGAAGCCGCAAAAAACAGGGGATGCATTATCTCCGGAGGAAGAATTGATTACAGTAGGATTGCTGCAACTGTACTTGATGAATTCAGAGGGGGAAAAATCGGCCGCATTTCTTTGGAAAGACCGAATTTAGAGGATGGAAACAATGAGTAGGAAATTAACATTAAGGGAGATAGAAGAGAAAATTAAAGGTCTCGATATAGATGATGCGTTGAATTATTTACATTCGGTAGAACCGGGGTTTGGAAATTCAATAAAGCGCTTGATCAGTAAGTATGAGAAGAAAAAAGAAAGCATGGCAAAAGAAATTGCAAGAATTGATGCCATGTATGCATATGAAAGGAAAGCCTATGAAAAAGGATACAGGTATATAGCCGGGGTAGACGAGGCAGGAAGGGGACCGCTGGCAGGCCCTGTTGTTGCAGCAGCCGTAATATTGCCTGACAATGTTTGCATATACGGACTTAACGATTCCAAGAAGCTTACTCCAAAGCAAAGGGATTCCCTTTATGACGAGATTACTGAAAAAGCAGTATCATTCAGCATTGGCATTGTTGATGAAAAACAGATAGACAGTATCAATATACTTAACGCAACAAAAACCGCCATGGAAAAGGCTATTTCTTCACTGAAACCTCAACCTGATATTATTTTTATTGACGCTGTAGAACTTGAAAATATAAAAATAGAGCAGGTTCCCATAGTCAAAGGCGACAGCAAAAGCATATCGATAGCTGCAGCGTCAATAGTTGCCAAAGTCACAAGGGACAGGCTGATTGATGAACTGGACCAGTTTTATCCCCAGTATGGGTTTAAAAAACACAAAGGTTATGGTACAAAGGAACATATCAAAGCTATAAAAAAATATGGAATTTGTCCGATACATAGAGTAAGCTTTACGAAAAAATTCACCCTTTGAGAGCGTTGAGGTAGTTAATATGAGGATAGATGGATTCAGTCTAAGGGAAGCTGCCTTGCCTACCGGTATTACAAGCATCTTCGAAAGGTTAAATATTGGCGATATTGTCAGGGCAAGGGTTATTGATATTATCTCAAACGAGATTCTTATGAAGCTGTTCGATGGCACAACCTTTACAGCAGTTAATATTTCCGGCGATAACAATATAACAAAGGGCGATTTTGTGGAATTTATAGTAACCGGCAAAACAGACAGCCAATTGTTTGTTGAGACGGTTAATGTAAAGAAAGACAGTACACCCGGTACAGATACGGATTTAAGCAGATTGCTTGAGTCTATGGGGATAAAACCTGATAAAGACGGCATCGAAACGGTCAAAAGCTTAAAGTCATATGAGTTGCCGGTCCAAAAGGAAACAATAAAGCAAGTATTAAGTGCCGTAAAGAATAATAGTGAACTTGATATAGAAAAAGTTGTTTTTATGCTGTCGAGCAACATGGAAATTGAAGGAAACAATATTTCCATGCTGAATAAATTTGCAAATGAAAAATTTAAAATAGGGAATGCCTTGATGGAATTGGCGGAACTCTTGGAAGAAGGAGCAGACAGCGCTTTTTTTGAAAGGATTGCAAATGACATGAAAGCCTTAAGCAACGAGCAGAACTCCAGTAGCGGAGATTATGAGGCTTTTCCCGGTACCAGGAATGAAAATATTATAATTGAACCAGTTAACATACAAGCCAGCAGGCAATCTGATGATAAACAGGCCAGTGTCAATGAAGGAAGCAATGCATTATTATCAGCAGAAATTAAGGATTATGTAGGCAATGGCAAGACTGTTGTATTGGAGACGGAAAGAAAAATTGACAACCGTTTCGTGGACATTGATTTTACTGGTGAAGACGGCAGTTATAACGCAAAAATAGATGACAGTAAGAAATTGAGCGTTCTGAGAAAGCTGTTCGAAAAACAATTTGTAAATATTGAATCAGAAACATTAAATGATGATTTATTAATAGCAAAGAACTACAAGGAGATTTACAGGTTACTTAAAGTCATCCGGAATAATCTTAATCTTAAGGAGTCCAACCAATATAGCGACAGAATAAATAGTTTGATTGATAATATAGAAAGCAGCATAAAATTTCTCAATGAACTGAACAACTATTACACTTACATCCATATTCCGGTAAAAATGTGGGATGAAAACACTACAACTGAATTATACGTGTTTAAAAAGAAACCAGGAAAGAAACAAATAAATCCTGAAGATTCAGTTGTTTATCTATCACTTGATACAAATAATTTAGGGCGTGTTGATACCTTAATAAGCCTGAAAAAGAAAAACATCAGCCTTAATTTTACAATTGAAAAGGAAGAAGTTATCAGCTTTTTTAAGGATAATTACATTTCCTTATACAACAGGTTGCTGGAAAAAGGATATAAGCTTGTAAATGTTACTTACAGGCAAATGAAAGATGATATTAACATTATCAATATTCAAAAGAAAATCAGGGAGATATTTGACGATAAGGACAAGTGTACACTTGATATCAAAATTTGAGCAAATGAAGGTGTGTCTGTAATGAATAAAACTGCAAGGAAAAAAGATGAAAAAATAAAGGAAGCCGTGGCGCTAAGCTATTCTCCGGATAGAGACTACGCCCCTAGAATAATTGCCAAGGGCTCAGGTTATATAGCGGAAAAAATAGTAGAAACAGCCAAAAATGCCAACGTTCCGGTTTACCAGGACGCTGAGCTGGCTCAAACTCTTAACTCACTGAGCATAGGGGATGAAATACCTTCAGAATTATATGAAGTTGTGGCTCAGATACTTGTCTTTATCGGTTATGTTGACAGGGAATTCGGAGAGAGAAATGAGCTTAAAAAGTAATATGAATAAAAATATATCTGATGGAAATACTCCTGAAAAAAGCTTGTCTAATAAAAGGACAATTGGTTCAATATGCGAAAAGCATGCCATTGACTTTCTTTCAAAGAACGGATATGAAATACTGAAATGCAATTTTAGATTTGGAAGACTTGGTGAAGTTGACATAATTGCAAGAGAAGGCGGATATCTTTGCTTTATTGAAGTAAAATCCAGAAGCAGTGTCTTTTATGGAACTCCCGCTGAATCCGTCTCACAAAAAAAGCAGTCATATATCAGAAAACTTGCAGGTATATATTTAAAAAGGTACAATAAACCGGACACAAATGTCAGGTTCGATGTTGTCGAAGTGATTTTCAGGAAGGAACGGAACAATATCGCCATCAGGGATATAAATTTGATAAAAAACGCTTTCTGACTATTGGATGGCTGTATTATAACACGTCCTGAAGGAGGATGGCATGATTATTGCAGACGCGCATTGCGATACAATCACAAGAATTATGGAATCCGGTGAAAATCTTGATAAAAACAAATGCCATGTAGATATAGAAAGGATGCAAAGAGCAGGCAGTTTTGTACAGTTCTTTGCTGCTTTCATAAGTCCGGAATATTACCGCAAATCGCCATTGGAACGAGCTGTCAGGATAATCAACAAACTTTATTTTCAAGCCGGTATGCATAAAAATGAAATAATGTTATGCTATAATTATAATGATATTGAAAGAGCGCTATCCCTTAAAAAAGTTGCTGCCATAATTTCGATTGAGGGCGGTGAAGCATTGGAAGGGGATATTTCAAACCTTAGGAAATTTTATGGGATGGGTGTCAGAAGCCTCTGCCTTACATGGAATCATAGCAACGAGATTGCTGACGGTGTTGGAGACAATGACTCTGACAGAGGATTGACGGCATTTGGGCGAGAAGTAATAAAAGTAATGAATTCATTAGGCATGCTGGTTGATTTGTCACATATATCCGAGAAAAGCTTCTGGGATGTAATGGAGTTTACAGACAAACCGGTGATAGCTTCCCATTCCAATGCGAAAAAAATATGCCCGCACAAGCGCAATCTGACCGATGAGCAGATTTTGGCAATCAAGAGCAAGGGAGGAGTTATTGGAATAAACCTTTATCCCTATTTTCTAAATAATTCAGGGATTGCTTCTGTAAAAGACATAATAATGCATATAGAACATATAGCAAGTTTAACAGGGGAGGACCATATAGGATTAGGAGCTGATTTTGACGGGATTGAATATACTCCTGAAGGTATAGGCGGGGTGGAAGATATACATAAAATTTTCGATGAACTCCAAAAGTTGAATTATTCTCGAAGATTTATTGAAAAATTTGCATCCGGAAATTTCTTAAGAATGCTAAAATTAATAATGTAAATAGACCGAGTAAAAGACAAAAATAATACAAAAGAGAACATAGAAAGGAAAAGCACTCATGAATAGAAATCGTGTTGTAGTTTTATTCTTTGCTGTAGTTTTCGCTGCTTTGTCAATAGTCATAATTGAGTTAAAGATCGGAAATGAAGCTTTGACCGGCAACAATAGACGGCTTGCAGATATATTTGGAATTGTACGTGAAAGCACAGGTGATATCACTGAAGGACAAACTGATAATGCCAGCGGTGAGGGAGTTGGTATTTCCGAAGAAGATGACGAAAGTACGGGAGAGACAACAGGGAATGATGGTTTGAACGAAGCAAGCGCCGGCAATTCAGGTGAGAAAGCCGCAGAAGACGAAAACACTGAAGTTGGCGAAGACAGTACAAAAGATGGTATTGCAAACGATAATACTGATAATGATACTGAAAATAGCGCTGAAAATAATACCAACAATAATGTTGACAATAGCGCTGACAAAAGTACTGGTGAAAAAAATGATGAAATAGTTGAAATTGAAGGTCTTGTCGAATTAATAAAACTCGATGATTCTTTCGTCATTGATATAAAGTACGCCACTACTGATAATTTCACAGGCAAAAAGATATATTCAAGCGCAAGATGCTTTATACACAAAAATACAGCCAAAAAGCTTATAGCGGCAAATAACGAATTCAAAAGCCTGGGCTACAGAATCAAGGTTTTTGATGCATACAGGCCGTATTCAGCCCAACAGATACTTTGGGATGCTGCACCTGATAAATCATATATTGCAAACCCCAAGAAAGGATCTGTACACAATAAAGGAGCTGCTGTCGATATTACTCTTGTTGACGAGCATGGAAATGAACTTCCAATGCCTTCAAATTACGATGAAATGACGAAACGTTCACATCTGAATTACAAAGATTGCGATGAGCAATTAATAAAAAACAGGGAGTTACTTGGAAGTATCATGGTGAAGCATGGATTTAAGCGGATAAGCACCGAATGGTGGCACTTTGATGACACTGATGCAAAAAAATATCCTATACTTGATATTCCATTTGAAAGTTTTCCGGACTAATGTATGAATTATTGAAATATTTCTTGCAAGAATTTGCTACTTATATTAAAATCAATTATATGTAAAAAATAATAAACGCAATATATTAACAAATCGTAAATTTTCAGGGGGATGTAGGAAATGAGAAGTTTTGGCAGCATGAGCAAAGATGAGCTTAGAGAACATATCAACAGCCTTAGGAAGAGATACGATGAATTTAAAAGCAAAAATCTGAAACTTGACATGTCACGCGGTAAGCCTTGCCCTGAGCAGGTTGCCCTTTCCATGGGCATGTTTGAATGCCTGAAGACTGAAGAAGACTATATTACTGCTGATGGAATCGACACCAGGAACTATGGCGTTCCTGACGGAATCAGGGAGGCAAAAGAGCTCTTCGCGGAGATGCTTGAAGTAAATACAAACGAAATAATTATAGGCGGTAATTCAAGTCTTAATCTTATGTACGACACCATTGCAAGAGCTATGCTTCTTGGTGTATATGGAAGCGATACGCCATGGTGCAAGCTTCCGAAAGTAAAATTTTTGTGTCCAAGTCCAGGTTATGACCGTCATTTTGGAATTTGCGAACAATTTGGCATTGAAATGATTGTTATAGATATGAAAGATGACGGACCTGACATGGATGCAGTTGAGAAGCTTGTGGCTGAGGATGAACTTATAAAAGGCATATGGTGCGTGCCAAAATATAGCAATCCTGATGGAATTACATATTCGGACAGCGTTGTTGACAGATTTGCAAAGATGAAAACCAAAGCAAAGGATTTCCGTATTTTCTGGGATAATGCGTATATAGTACATCATCTCACGGATAGACATGATGAATTGAAAAATATTCTTACTGCATGCAAGGAAGCCGGAAACCCCGACAGAGTATTTATATTCAGTTCCACCTCAAAAATAACTTTCCCCGGCGCAGGAGTCGCAATGCTTGCATCCAGCGAGAACAATATCAACACAATAAAGAAGCAGATGTCCAAACAGACGATAGGGCCCGACAAGATCAACCAGCTAAGACATGTGAGATTCCTTAAGAATATGAATAATATTGAAGAACATATGAAAAAGCACGCAGCAATTCTAAGGCCTAAATTCGATGCTGTACTGGATATACTTGAAAAGGAACTTTCAGGAAAGGATATTGCATGGTGGCACAAACCTAATGGAGGCTATTTTATAAGCCTTAATACCATGGATGGATGCGCATCCACCGTAGTAAAAATGGCAAAGGAAGCGGGGGTTA
This sequence comes from Clostridiaceae bacterium, assembly GCA_012840535.1. Taxonomy (GTDB): domain Bacteria; phylum Bacillota; class Clostridia; order Acetivibrionales; family DUMB01; genus DULF01. The sequence continues at coordinate 5,618 of DULF01000011.1, read as the reverse complement.
CCCTGACTAATGCAGGTGCGACATTCCCATACGGAAAAGACCCGAGAGACAGGAACATACGTATTGCGCCTTCATATCCTTCCTTGGATGAGCTAAAGCTGGCTATTGAACTGCTATGCATATGTGTGCAGATTGCAAGTATTGAGAAGCTGCTGCAAGGATAAGCGGTTGACTTAAAATATGTTGATTGTTTTTAGTTTAATATTTATTTAGTTTTGGATAATGATTTGCGGGGTTGCAATATACCTTCGCAAATTTTGTTTTTTATTACGGCAGGATTATTGTATTGATTCTTTAATGTAGTAAAATGAAACAAAAAAATGTATAATAATTTTTGACAGCTAAAAGAGCGGCTTAATTTAAAACGGAGGTAGATGTAATTTGAGGAATACTTATGAAAGCCCATTTAGTTCACGGTATGCCAGTAAAGAAATGCAGGAAATTTTTTCTCCTGATATGAAGTTTAAAACGTGGAGAAAGCTTTGGATAGCGCTTGCTGAGGCGCAAAAAGAACTTGGCCTTAATATAACGGATGAGCAAATAAATGAACTTAAACAATATAAAGACATAATCAACTATGATGTTGCAGAGGAAAAAGAGAGGGAAGTACGTCATGACGTCATGGCGCATGTACATGCATATGGAGAACAATGCCCAAAAGCCAGGGGGATAATACACTGGGGTGCGACGTCATGCTATGTTGGTGATAATACTGATATTATATTAATGACACAAGCTTTGAAACTGATTAGAAAAAAGGTTATCACCGTAATCAGAAAATTAACAGATTTTGCTGTCAAGTATAAAGATATGCCTACATTAGGCTTTACACATTTTCAGCCTGCCCAGCCTGTAACTGTCGGTAAGAGGGCGTGCCTGTGGATTCAGGATTTGCTTATTGATCTTGAGGACCTTCAGTATATTATTTCAAACATGAAGCTTTTAGGTTCCAAGGGAACTACAGGAACCCAGGCAAGTTTCATTGAGCTTTTTGACGGTGATCATGAAAAAGTGAAAAAACTGGACTTACTAATTGCTGAAAAAATGGGCTTTTCAAGCGTATATCCCGTATCAGGGCAGACTTATACCAGAAAGCTTGACAGCAGGGTGTTGAATGTTTTAAGCGGAATTGCCCAGAGCGCTCATAAATTCAGCAATGATATCAGATTATTGCAAAGCCTGAAAGAAATTGAGGAACCTTTTGAGAAAAAGCAAATAGGTTCATCTGCAATGGCATACAAGAGGAACCCGATGAGGTGTGAAAGAATTGCAGCCCTTGCAAGGTATGTTATAGTAAACACGTTGAATCCGGCAATAACCGCTTCAACCCAATGGTTTGAAAGGACTCTCGATGATTCCGCAAATAAACGCATAAGCGTGCCTGAGGCATTTCTTGCTGTTGATTCAATATTAAACATATATATAAATGTGGCAGGAGGCCTTGTAGTTTACCCCAAAGTTATTGAAAAGCACCTGATGGACGAACTTCCCTTCATAGCTACAGAAAACATTTTAATGGAAGCTGTAAAAAGGGGAGGGGACAGGCAGGAACTCCATGAGCGTATCAGAATACACTCAATGGAAGCAGCTAAAAAAGTAAAAGTTGAAGGAGAAAAAAATGACCTTATTGAAAGGATTGCTTCTGACAGCGCATTTGGTTTGAAACTTGAAGAAATAAACTCAGTGCTTGATCCTAAAAACTATATTGGCAGGGCTCCTGAGCAGGTTGAAGAGTTTATCGAAGAATACATAAGGCCTGTACTACGGCAATATAGCGATGAAGATGTTGATGTCGAGTTAAAAGTCTAGGTGCAAATTATGCAGAAACATAACAATTTTTATTGAAATAAGCATTTAAATGTTATAAAATTAGTCTTGATGTAATAACATTCTAATAATAGTATAGGGGCAATCCTTTTCAAAATATGAGTCATTCTCTCTTGTATTAAGGAATATCCCCATATGGGAGGGTTTGTTGTTTGATTAACAAATACAGTAATGTACCTTTATACTGCCAGCTGAAAAATCTCATTATTGAAAAGATTGAAAGCGGAGAATACCCAAGAGATTCCAAGATCCCGTCGGAACAAGAGTTCTGTGAATTATATGACATCAGCAGGCCTACTGTACGTCAAGCCATAAGCGAATTAACAAACAATGGTTACCTGTATAAAGTGAAAGGCAAAGGTACCTTTGTGGCGGCCCAGAAGACCAGCATTGACATAAGGAACTATTCCGGATTTACAGATTCAATATTAGACAGCGCTGAACCGGGCAAACGCAATATAGTATCTATCAACGCAATTATCCCAGATTCTTGCAGGCGGTTGAATGAGGTGTTCAAATCTTCTCCTGGGTATGGCAATAATGTGGAAATTGCTGAAATTAAGTACGTGTTAACTCAAGACAACCAAGTCCTGTCATTGAATGTTTCTTATATACCATTAGGGTTGTTTCCTAACATTATTGAAGATATCAAGGCCGGTAAGCCGTCACATGAAATTTTAAAGGGCAAGTATCCGCTTGTGCCGGTAAGGACAAAAAGCAAGCTTGAGATAGTTTTTACTGACCAGAGCGATGCACAGTACCTTCAAGTGCAAACAGGATTACCCCTAATCAAAATTGAAAACGTACTTTTTTCGAAAAACGGCCAGATTGTAGAATTTGTTGTATCAAAATACAGAGCTGATAAATGTCAGCTTTTATTCGAGAATTCCAAGTAAATAAACAAGAAAATAAAAATAATATATGAATAAGATAGATGCTTGGCTTAAGCACCTATTTTATTCTTATCCCACAAATTTTTTGGCCCCTGGTACCTATAACTAAAATATTGTCATATACAGCGGGGGATGCTTCAATATTAGCTCCAAGATTTATTGTATCAAGAATTTTGCCGCTTTTTCCTTCAATCAAATAAACGTTTCCAACCGAGTCGCACTGAATTAAGTAGGATTTGCCGTCCTTTGTATAAACATCAACAGGTGAGCTCCAGCTATCATTCTCCAGCTCTACCGTCCAAACCTCTTTGCCGGAATTTTTGTCCAGCGCAAACAGTTTGCCGCTGTATACAGTCATGCCTTGTTTTTTTATTTTACCTGTTTTTGCTATATTATAAATTACAAAATTGTCAATATCATTTTTTCCAATAACAGGGGAAGCAAGGGCGCCACCATTATTGTTGGGATTATATTCGCACTTGACAGCTTTTTCCCATATTAGCCTGCCGGTGAAAGCATCGATTTTTCTTATATAGGAATACCCTTCTGAACCCTGCAGATCCACTTCACAAGCGGTATAAAGAGATACTTCCGTTTCGCTTTCAACTTCAAGCACGATGGTGCTGTCAGTATCATCTGTAACATTTCTTGCCCAGACCGGCTTTAGGGTGTTTAAATCAACACATTGCAATAAACCGCTGTTATCAATAAAATATACGTAATTTTTAAATATAACAGGTGAATTTTCAACTCCAAGCCTTTTGCTTATTGCAGATTTATACCTATACTTTTCCAAGTCAGGATTTACTGATATTGTTCCCTTATCAGGATCATATTTTGTATTAAGTTTTACTGTATAAATAATGCCATTCTCACCTGCTTCAATAAGGGTATCTGTTTTCGTATCAATCACCCCGCTGCTGTCAAAGGCCCCCCACCGCCTGAATGCATGCTTGTCGTAACCATCAATATAATAAAGCATCTTATGATTAATTAAACTGAAAATTCTGAAACCAATAGGACCCGGCTCACCGTTTTTTTCCGGAATCCCCTGACCGGTGTACAGTAACGGGTATCCACGCGGGTCTACTGTCACGGTTCCTTTTATGGGGTACCCGATGTTTATTGGCTCACGTGTGGGCTTGCCATCTTCGAGGTCAAAAAAGTAAATCTTTCCGTCAAGGGTGGCGTATATTACCTCTTTAAGACCTTCCTTCTGCTTTTTGGAGGGAAAGATATTCATTATATTTTTTGTCTGCTCGTCCCACATAATTATAGCAGGCTGCCCGGTCCAGCCTACACCTGTCCAGACATCAATGCTGCCATTGCTGAAAGACCATATTTCTTCAAGCTTTTCCTCCTTAATGTCAGCATAGCCATAGCTTGCCGAGTTCCTATAGTTGTTTCCCCTAAAGCAGGTAATTCCAGGCAGAACAGAGTATTCTCCCGAATCCGGGAAAGAAATATTATAATCTCTGCTATAATCACTGATAATTTTATCTCCCTTGATTACATCCCATTTAATTTCAAGTTTTTCAGGTAGTGTTTCCGGTATGGCTTCAGGATTCCTTTGAGGCATAATTGCTTTTTTCTTTTGAGGTTCGTTGCTTTCAATGTTTCCGGCATTTTCATTATTGTTGCCGTTGTTGTCATTTTTATTGTCAATGTTGTTCGTTTCCCCGGAAATAATCTTACTATTGCCATTAGCGCCGCCTGATGCGTTTTCGGCGATGGCATCATTTAATCTGCTTCCTATGCTGATAAAAGCCTCCCTGTTACTTTTATACATTCCTAAAATAATTCCTGACGCAGAAGCTGTGAATATGAGCACTGCCAGGAACAGGAGATACCTTAACCTTCCTTTTTTATACTTGTCTGATCTTTTTACTCTTGGCATATGTTAATCAATCCATTCACCAATACTCAAATAATAATTGATAATCAGCAACATTTTTACAAAATAATAAGTAAAACTGACCTTGCATAAATATTATTCTACATCAAAAATGGGGATTAATAAAGCAATATTAACCAAACTGTAATATTTTGAGTCGTGTTGAGCCGGGAAAGAGATTTAATGAAATAACGACATGTGTGCCTGAGAAAGGAAATCACATGAAAATATCTTTCTTTACACATTCATATATATAAGTTATAATAAATATCAAGAGGATTAAAAAAGAAGGATTAAAAAGCATGGAACAAGATTGGACAGAAAAGGGTCTATTATTCTTAAAGGACGGGAATAAAGTGACGTTTCGTTATGAAACAAAATAAGATATATGGTGATGTTATGGATACTGGCGGCAAGCTTACAAAAACGGCAAAAGTAAAGATGATCAAAAAGAAAGCCAATGTATGGCAAAAACGGGTATCTATCACCGTATGTATTGTGCTGATACTTGGTACGGCATTACTGGTTTTCAAAGAGGTATATGGAAACCAGAGCTTAAAACCTGTTTTGAAAGTTAGCTATCCAAAGGCTTATGCTTTTGATGACCATGACACATGGCGAGAAATCATGGAACTAAATCCGGTTGATGACAGCCTGATTGAAGCGCTTAGTGATTTTTCGTACAAAACAGGTTCCATTATACTTACTAACGCCGGTAAGAACATAAACTACTCACCCCTCTCATTATATTATGCTCTGTCCATTGCAGCTATTGGGGCAAAAAATGAGACAGAGGAACAATTGCTTGAATTATTGGGTATTCACGATGCAAAAACCCTTTCTGAGCAGTGCGGAAATTTATACCGGATACTTTACAGGGATAATAAAATTGGAAAGCTTAAAATCGCAAACTCAATTTGGATGGACAACGATATGGATGGTAAACCAATTGTATTTAGCGATGATTTTGTCAAGCAGGCAGCAAAAAATTTCTACGCAAGCTC
>DULF01000045.1 GCA_012840535.1 Clostridiaceae bacterium | reverse complement strand
TTATAGAAGCAATAATGTCATCAGGAGTAATATATTTAGGTATCAGTTCATCAATATTCTCTTTTAACGCCCTTCTGATATCAGCCTTGCTCTTGTTTTCGCTGAGTATTTTGGTCAGTACATCGTATTTTACATATTCATTTATTCCTAAATCGCTTATATCAAAGTCGATAAAGGATTTAATGTCAACCATGTTATTTCCAAGAACCCTGATTTTTTTACCATCAATATTAAGATAAACAGAATTAATACCGGCATTCTGTATTAACCGGGCTTTTTCCTTGTCTATTCTTTCATCCTCGGCAACAATTATCTCACCGGTGTTAGGATCCACAATGTCCTCGGCTGCTCTGAAACCACTTATTCTTGCTGCAATTGACAGTTTTTTATTAAATTTGAACCTTCCTACTTTAGCCAAATCATATCTTTTTGGATCAAAGAACAAGTTATGCAAAAGTGTAGTAGCGCTTTCAACCGTAGGAGGTTCTCCCGGTCTCAGCCTTTTATATATTTCCAGCAATCCTTCATCTTTTGTCTTGGCATTATCTTTTTGTATGGTGGCTAACAACCTTTCATCTTCACCTAAAAGCTCAATTATCTCAAAATCCGTTCCATAGCCCAAGGCCCTGACCAATACAGTAATAGGCAGTTTCCTGGTCCTGTCAATCCTGACATAAATTACATCATTTGAATCGGTTTCATATTCCAGCCAGGCGCCTCTGTTTGGAATAACCGTGCTGGAGAAAAGTTTTTTTCCGGTCTTATCAATTTTCACAGCATAGTAAATGCCCGGAGACCTGACAAGCTGGCTTACGATGACCCTTTCAGCACCGTTTATTATAAATGTTCCGTTTTCTGTCATTAAAGGGAAATCTCCCATAAAAATATCCTGTTCCTTGACTTCTCCGGTTTCTTTATTAATCAAACGTACTTTTACTTTCAAAGGAGCGGCATAGGTTGCGTCTCTTTCCTTGCATTCCTCAACGCTATATTTAGGACTACCGTCAATTGAGTAATCCACGAACTCCAATATCAAATTGCCTGTATAATCGGTAATGGGAGATATGTCTCTGAAAACCTCCCTTAACCCTTCTTCCAGGAAATTCCTATATGAGTTCTTCTGCACTTCAATCAGGTTGGGCATTTCAAGAACTTCATCAATCCTTGAATAGCTCATTCTAACGCTCTTACCCAGCTGAACGGGATGAATCATTAAATATCACCTCATAAGTTTTGATTTTATCTTTTTGTAATACTCTCGCAATATCTCTCGGTTTAAATATCATGTTTACAGAACTGTACCTATAAATATAGGAAGCATTTTATGTACTATTTAATACATAAACTTGCAAAAAAAGCAGTACTCTACTTCTTTGCAAGTCCAACTCTTAATATTTATTTATACTACCTGCAATGCAGTTAAATTTTTTTCCAATATTCTCTTTTTGATTTTCATAATCAAGTATAGTTTTGCAAAAAAAAACATATACTATAAGTTTGTAAAAAATTTCAACTATTAAAATATTATTAACAATTATTGTCTTCTTTATTCTTATATGTTATAATAAAACTGTCGTATAAAAATCCCAGTAATAATCTTGAAACAAAGCTCTTTATGTATGCCCAAAATTATAACGCAGTTTATAATTTTAACACACGCTGCTCAACTTGTCAATGTTTTTTTGTTTGCCCATTATTTGCCATAATCATCTTTTTATTATGTCATAAAATTATGTCCTATTTATTAACAAGTTGTAAATAATAAACAAAAGACTCCTTCGTAATTAAAGGAGTCTTTTTAAATATTTCCTTACTGTCTGAAATTATTTCCCGGGTGTTATTTTATTTCTACTGTTGCGCCTACTTCTTTGAACTTAGCTTCAATTGCTGCTGCTTCTTCTTTTGAAACATTTTCTTTAACTGTCTTTGGAGCACCGTCAACAAGGTCCTTTGCTTCCTTAAGTCCAAGGCCTGTTATTTCTCTTACAACCTTGATAACTTTAATCTTTTCAGGACCTACTTCTTTTAATACTACTTCAAATTCAGTTTTTTCTTCAGCTGCAGGCGCATCTGCAGGAGCTGCTGCAGGAGCTGCTGCCGCTACTGCTACCGGCGCTGCGGCAGATACTCCAAATTCCTCTTCAAGAGCCTTTACTAATTCAGATAATTCTAATACAGTTAATGATTTAACATCTTCAATTAACTTTAAAACTTTTTCACTAGCCATTTATCCATACCTCCAAAATTTTAATTTAAGTTTAAGAAATTATTTATATATTTTGTTGTATCATGCAAAGCGCTATGCTTCAGCTGCTTTAGCTTTCTTTTCGGCAATAGCGTTTAACGCAACCACCAAACCTCTGATGTTGCCGTTTAATACATTTACAAGACCATACAACGGAGCCTTGAACCCACCGAGCGCCTTTCCAATAAGAACTTCCTTCGGCGGCAGGTCCGCAATCGCTTTTATACCATTCAGGTCAACTATCTTGCCTTCAACAATGCCTACCTTGATTTCAAGTTTTTCAAATTTTTTTGCATACTCGGAAAGAACCTTTGCGGGCGCTACCGGATCAGTTTTGCTCATCGCTATTGAAGTTGGGCTGTTCAAAAACGGCTCCAGCGCTTCATAGCCATTTTCCTTTGCCGCAAGCTTTGTCAGGGTGTTTTTAACAACCTTGTATTCTACGCCTGCTTTTCTGAGAGCCCTTCTCAATTCTGTATCCTGTTCAACGGTTAGCCCTCTGTAATCTGCAAATATTAAAGTTTTTGCTTCCCTTATTTTCTCGGATAATTCCTTTACAATCTGCTTTTTTTGCTGCAATTTGGCTTCACTCGGCATTAACATGCACCTCCTTTTAACAAACCTTGGCTTTTGCCGTTTAAAATATAATATTGTAAAAAAACCCTTGCATGCACATAGACATACAAGGGTTAAGCTCCCTATCAGTTACTTTTACCTCGGTAGGCCGACTTGTACGATTACGCCTTACGGCACCTACTGTCTATGGCAAACATATTATTCAGTTTCTATTTAATTATGACAAAAATGATACATTATATTTTTGCATTTGTAAAGCATATTTTAAAATTTACTTATTCCTATTCGGTAACTTTCAATGGATTAACCTTAATACCAGGCCCCATGGTACATGAGATAACCACGCTTTTCAGATATTGTCCCTTTGCAGCAGCTGGTTTTGCCCTTATTATCGCTTCCAACAGTGTACGGAAATTTTCAAGCAACTTCTCCGTACCAAAGGAAACTTTGCCTATAGGACAATGTATAATGTTTGTTTTGTCAAGCCTGTACTCAATTTTACCGGCTTTTATTTCTGAAACGGCTCTGGCAATATCCATTGTAACCGTGCCCGCTTTCGGGTTTGGCATTAAGCCTTTAGGTCCGAGAATTTTACCTAATCTACCTACAACACCCATCATGTCAGGTGTGGCAACTACAACATCAAAATCAAGCCAGTTTTCATTTTGTATCTTTGCAACAAGGTCTTCTGCGCCAACATATTCAGCGCCGGCCTGCTCAGCTTCCTTTGCCTTGTCTCCCTTCGCAAAAACAAGTACTCTGACTGTTTTACCTGTTCCATGAGGAAGCACAACAGCGCCTCTGACCTGCTGGTCCGCATGCCTTGAATCAACACCTAGTTTAACATGAACTTCTACTGTTTCATCAAATTTCGCCTTTGAAGTTTTCTGTGCAAGCTCAAGAGCCTCCACAGGATCGTAAAGCTTTGTTCTATCAACAAGTTTTAAACTTTCTAAGTACTTCTTTCCTCTTTTCATCCTATTCATCTCCTTCGTGGTAAACTTATCCGGGAATGTTTTCCCTCCCACAAACTATAAATTAATCTTCTACTACTATTCCCATACTTCTTGCTGTTCCTGCTATCATTCTCATTGCCGCCTCAATATCTGAAGCGTTGAGGTCAGGCATTTTTATCTCGGCAATCTTTCTCACTTCATCCTTTGAAATCTTTGCAACTTTTTCCCTGTTCGGTACACCAGAACCACTCTCTATTTTACAAGCCCTCTTCAACAGTACTGAAGCAGGGGGCGTCTTTGTAATGAATGAAAAAGACCTGTCTGCATAAACCGTTATTACCACAGGAATAACGAGTCCTGCATCCTTTGCAGTCCTTTCATTAAACTCTTTACAGAATCCCATGATGTTAATGCCATACTGTCCTAAAGCTGGTCCAACCGGTGGAGCCGGAGTTGCTTTTCCCGCAGGAATTTGAAGTTTTACATAGCCAACAATTTTCTTTGCCATATGTTCCACCTCCCAATGTTAAGTGAACAAAAAAATATATATAGTCCCGCAATATTCAATTGTATTATGCAAAATATTACGGAACATATAACCCCAATTATAATTACAATTTCTGAATCTGTACAAGTTCCAACTCGACAGGGGTATCACGGCCAAACATTGAAACCGATACCCTTACTTTCTTCTTTTCCAGATTAATCTCTTCCACTACGCCAATAAAGTTTTCAAGAGGTCCTGAAATAACCTTTACTGTATCTCCTACTTCGTAGTCTACAATCGGCGCGAATTCTTCAACCCCCATCAACCTTATTTCTTCATCTGTCAATGGAACAGGTTTTGAACCCGGACCGACAAACCCGGTAACACCTCTTGTATTTCTTACCAAATACCAGGACTCATCTGTCATTATCATTTTTACAAGTACATATCCAGGAAATACTTTTTTAAGTGTTACCTTCTTTTTACCATCCTTAATCTCAATTTGTTCCTCCATTGGAACAACTATATCAAGGATATAATCCTGCATACCCCTGTTTTCAACAATTTTTTCCAGGTTGGCTTTTACCTTGTTTTCATATCCGGAATAAGTGTGCACAACATACCATTTTGCCTCTCCGGATGTCTCGTTAGGAAGCATTAAATTACTATCCTCCTTTATTATCTCAGCAAAACTGCTTCAACCAGTTTTGCCAAACCGAAATCCAGCACCCAAATTATAATTCCAATTACAAGGCATACAAACAACACGGTTATTGTATTGTTAACCAGCTGTTTTCTGGTCGGCCATATAACCTTTTTTAATTCATTCTTTATATCCTTTGCAAACCTGACAAATCTTTTACGGGTATTAGCAAGTTTTGATACCTTTGTATTTTCAGACATACGCGTCTCTCCATTTTTTCTTATATTATTACCTATTTTTATATTACCTATAGGTAACTGCCAAAACATGGCTCTCATCCTACAGACAGGCTTTTACTTTGTCTCCCTGTGCGCCGTATGCTTTTGGCAGAACTTACAGTATTTCTTTATTTCGATTCTATCAGGATCATTTTTCTTGTTTTTCATTGTTATATAGTTTCTCTGTTTGCAATCAACACATGCTAATGTAATTTTCACTCTCATTTCGCAACACCTCTACCGACAAACTATTTTTGACATAAAAAAAAGACCTACACAACAGAGCAATAATTACTTTAACACACAAAATAATAAAAGTCAATACTTCGAAAAAAATTAGACGTGTTAATTTATTCTATAATACCCCCCGGATACGATATATCAAACAGTTTGTTGCAAGTATGAAACGCAGCGCCTTCAATAATCTGTTCAATTTTAACATTGACTTCCTGAATAATAAGATCTTGCAAAAGCGCTGAATACGCTCTTTTGTTCATAACATCCTTTGCCCTTTCTATTACCGGGCGCAGTGGCGCAAAGTTGCCTACATTTATTACCATTACAGATGGTTTGCAGATATTAATGATATTTGCCAGCCCTATTCCTAAATATTCAGCGCATTCATTAACTGCAATATTGGCAAATTTTTCACCGCTTTTATATTTATCGGAAATATACTCCAAAGAAACGTCATATTCCACACCTGAAATTTCTTTATAAATCCTCATTACTCTTTCAGGTGAGCACATGATCTCGAGACATCCCTTGTTTCCGCAAAAACACCGGTCGCCATCCTTCTCGACTGTCGTATGACCTATTTCCCCAAGCATAAACTTGTTGACTTCTCCTTTGTAAAACTGGCATGCCCCAATACCGTCCTGCAGGTCTATGAATATCATGTTATCCTGTTTTAAACTATTATTGTTGCAAGAAAAGCACCAAACTGCCCTTAGCAATGTAACATTTTCTAAAAAAACCGGAATATCTGTATATTTTTTTAAAGTGGATACAATATCAATGCTTTTCGCCTTCAGGCTTGTGGAAAGAACCAGCTTGCTGTCGTCAAGCACAATTCCGGATACCGCAATTGAAATTGCCAAAATATCGTCTGTATTATACTGTTTCAAGAAACTGGCAATGTTCCGTACAGCTGTTTCAAATATTGTTTTGTTATCAGATTTTTCTAAATTTATACTGACCAAATTGATTATATTGCCTGCCAAATCCGTATAAGCAATGTTAATACAGTTTACTTTAATATAAACACATATTAATCTATAAGCCTCATGGTAAAACCTAAGCAACGTGCTTTTCCTTCCAACCCTGTCAACACTCTCCGTGCCATTTTCTACCAGCAAATTCTTTTTAATCAGATACTGTGTTATGTTTGTTAAAGACGGAAGGGAAAGGCCAATGTTTTTGGCTATTGTCGGCCGGGACACGTTTGGATTCCTGCGAACGTAGTTTAAAACCGACAATCTATTCATTTTTTGCATGTATTGCGAATTAACGGTCACAAAAAATGCCCCTTTTCATTAATATGTCTAATAAAAGTCCCATTTTTTTTATTGTTAATTTTATCATCGTATATTTATTTGTCAACTTCAAAAATTAGCGAACAGGCAGCCAATTAAGAAGGCTGTCTATTCGCTATAAGAATTGAAAATCCTGGTTAAAACTGCATAATCACTAGAAAAACTTTACACTTTTCCCAAACTCAGAATGTCCAACATCTTCTGTATGGAATCTTTGGCGTCTCCCATCATTAATTTGGCTTTAGAATTGGAATACAGCGGATTATTAACGCCTGCATACCCCGGCCTTGTGTCATAGTTGCAAACAATTATATGTTTCGCTTCTTCAACTTTTATTATGGGCATGCCATAAATGGGCGTTCCGACGGCTGTATTTGCAGCAGGATTTACAACATCATTGGCGCCTACTACAATGGCTAAATCTGTATCCTTGAATTCATCATTTATATCGTCCATTTCATACAACTTGTCATAAGGCACATCAGCCTCACAAAGCAACACATTCATGTGTCCAGGCATTCTGCCTGCCACAGGATGTATTGCAAACTTAACCTGTGCACCGTTTTTTTCGAGCATATCACTTAACATTTTAACATAGGTTTGAGCCTGTGAAAGAGCCATTCCATAACCCGGTACAATTATAACCTTTTTTGCGCCTCTTAATATGTCAGATACCGAAATTTCTTCCTTTACTTCTTCT
>DULF01000234.1 GCA_012840535.1 Clostridiaceae bacterium | reverse complement strand
TTTCACAGGCTTGTATAGAGGCAGAGCGGGTGCTTACTACCTCTCCCGCCATGTCGGCAATTGGTTGTCGCAAAGCCTTGGAACTTGCAGTGAAATGGGTGTATTCAGCAGATAATACCATGAAAATGCCCTATAAGGACAATTTGCAGGCATTAATTCATGAGCCTACCTTTAAATTTGCTGTAGCAAAGCAGACATGGGATAAACTACCTTATATCATCAAACTTGGCAATCTTGCGGTTCATACTGAAAGATCTGTTAGCAAAGATGAAGCGGTATTGGCCTTATCAGCCCTTTTCGAGTTCATTCAGTGGATTGATTATTGTTATGGAACTGATTATAAAGAACGCCAATTCAATGAAGCAAATATTCCAACTGAAAGAGTTATCATTGATGAAGATAAAATAAAGAAAATGAATAGCCTAATTGAGCAGAAGGATTCGGAGATTGAGGCTCTTCGTGCAAAAATTGCTGCCATGAGCGCAAAGTATACCGAAAAACGGGATGCAAACAGGGAAGACCGGCATTTTGCACCTGTTGATATTTCCGAATTTTTTACTCGAAAAAAGTATATCGATGTGGATCTGAAACTGCTTGGTTGGACATTTGGTGATGATGTACAAGAAGAGGTAGAGCTTTTTGGTATGCCAAATTCAAAAGGAAAAGGCTATGCAGATTATGTTCTTTATGGAAGAGACGGGTTACCCCTTGCTGTTATTGAAGCAAAGCGCACTTCAAAAGATCCGAAGATTGGAACCCAGCAGGCAAAACTGTATGCTGATTGCCTGGAACGAATGACAGGCAGAAGGCCGATTATGTTTATCACAAATGGCTTTGAAACATATATTTGGGACGATGTAACCTCCCCGCAACGAAAGGTCAGCGGCATATTTTCCAAAGCTGATTTAGAAAAGCTGATTAATCGCAGAAACGATAGAAAAGCACTTAACGAGATTCCCATTGATGATAAAATAACAGATCGCTATTATCAAAAAGAGGCTATCCGGGCTGTTTGCGACAACATCGAAAAGGGTCATAGAAAATTCTTGCTGGTCATGGCGACAGGAACCGGAAAAACGAGAACAGCTGCCAGTTTAGTTGATGTTTTATCCCGTGGAGGTTATATAACAAATGTTCTATTCTTAGCTGACAGAATTGCTCTGGTAAGTCAAGCTAAAGATGCTTTTAAAAACTATCTTCCCGACATGTCTCTCTGTAATCTTCTTGATAACAGGGATGATAAAAACGCTCGTATTGTTTTCTCAACTTATAAAACCATGCTTAATTCTATTGATACAGCAAAGAACGATGCAGGACAGCGTCTTTTTACGCCTGCTCATTTTGATTTGATTATTATTGACGAGGCACATCGGAGTATATTTAGGAAATATCGAGCCATATTCGAATATTTTGATGCTTTGTTGGTTGGTTTAACAGCTACACCCAGAAATGAAGTTGACCGTAATACCTATGATTTCTTTGAGCTTGAGAGAGGTATACCGACTTACGCTTATGAATATGAAACAGCGGTAAATGTTGATCATGTTCTGGTTCCATACCACAATATTGAGGTCAAGACTAAATTTCTTGAGCGCGGAATTGTATATGATGAACTCTCCGAAGAGGACAAAGAGCGTTACGAAGAGGATTTTACTGATGAAGACGGTGAAATGCCAGAGATTATTCTTCCTACTGAACTAAACGAGTTTATATTTAACCAGTCGACTGTAGATATGGTTCTTGAAGATCTTATGACAAAAGGAATCAAAGTAGCCGGTGGAGACAGGTTAGGGAAGACTATCATCTTTGCACAAAACAAAGATCATGCACAATATATTGTTGATAGGTTTGATGCTTTATATCCTCAGTATAAAGGTGGCTTTGCAAAAAGGGTAGTATGTGATGACAATTATGCCCAGACAATTATCACTGACTTTAAGGTTCCCGATAAAGAACCCCATATAGCTGTTTCCGTTGATATGATGGATACAGGAATTGACGTCCCTGAAATTGTTAATTTGGTGTTTTTCAAGCGTGTCCGTTCCAAAGTAAAGTTCTGGCAGATGATTGGCCGCGGAACAAGGTTATGCAAGGATTTTTTTGGACCGGGACAGGATAAGCAATACTTTCTGATATTTGATTATCTTGGTAACTTTGAGTTTTTCAGGACGAATAAGGATGGTATTGAGGCCAGTGAAACACAGAGTATTACAGAAGCAATATTTACAAAAAGAATACGCTTGATTTATCATCTCCAGCATTCGGATTTTATTGATGAAGAGTATCAAAAGTTACGGAATTCTCTTATTGATGTGGTATTGGCACAGATAAATGCTTTAAATACAGAGCTCATATCTGTGAAATTACAGTTGCAGTATGTGGAGAAATATAAACAAAAAGAAGCTTTTGTTTTTCTTTCAGATATGGACAAACATGACTTAATTGAATATTTGGCACCTCTTGTTTACATGGACGATACCGATGAATCTGCCAAGCGGTTTGATAATTTTATGTATGGACTTATGCTTTCTCAAATAGAAAGCAAAGCACAATTTAATAGGAGTAAGAAAAAGCTTATATCAATCAGTACCAGTCTTTTAAAAAGAGCAACTATTCCTCAAATTAATGACAAGATTGAATTGATAAAAGCTATTAATACTGATGAATTCTGGGAAAATTCTAATATATTAACTTTTGAGAAGATACGTATTGAACTTCGTGAATTAATAAAGTTTATTATAGTTGGTGGTGAAAAAGAAGTTATATATACTAACCTTCAAGATGAAGTTATTTCTGTCAAAGAGGGAGAAGATATTGATCCTGGATATACCTTTGAAGATTATAAGCTTAAAGTGAATAGGTATATCGAAGAACATCGAGACCATATAGCTATTTATAAACTTAGAAATAACATTCCACTTACACAAGCTGATTATAAAGATTTAGAGCATATCCTAACCGGTGAACTTGGTACAGCTGAAGATTACCAGAGAGAATTTAAAGATACTCCTTTTGGCTTGCTTGTAAGAAAAATAGCAAAGTTGGATTATCAAGCTGCGATGGATGCATTTAGTGAATTTATAAATGACCAGTCTCTTAATCAAGAACAAATTGTATTTGTTAAAAAAGTTATTGATTACATAGCACAAAACGGTTACATGGAGAATGCATCTGAGCTAATGAAACCGCCATTTGATAAACCTCAAAGCTTTATTAAGTTATTTGATAGCACTAAACAAAAGAAGATTATTGAGACAATTACGAAAATAAAGGAAAATGCGATTAAGGTAGTTGGATAAAATTAGTTGTAATTTCTCAATGTGGCTATAGAGATAATATAGACAACTCGTTTCAATATCAATGTAAATAATACGAAGCAGATAATTTGAACGATACCGTTTTATGGATTTTACTCATGTTTCTGACTGTTATGCGAATAAAGGTATTCTGTATAATATAGGGTACTTTTGTTACAAGCGTTCTGTCGCAGTTTATGTGAATAATTCGTTATAGTTTATTTCCAATCTCACGAACAAATGTTCAAATCATATTGTAAAATTATGCCATATGATATATAATAGATAAATAATGTTCAATCAGGTACGAGACGTGTGATTTATTTATAAGACTCCTTTCTTTTAATTCCCACATACATAAAGGAATAGCGATATTATAGTTACTGGA
>DULF01000010.1 GCA_012840535.1 Clostridiaceae bacterium | reverse complement strand
CATAGAAAGGGAAATTGCAGGCAAATTTCTTGATATTGACATTAACATAAGACTGATAGAAAATAATATATTAAATAAAAAATTTGACAATATAGGGCTTTATGTGAAAGATGTCTATCCGGAAATTTTGTACGATGATATAAAAGAAATAAACAGTGAATTAGCCTCTTTTTCTACAAGGTTTAACAAGGGGCAGGCAAACAGGAGCTATAACATAAGTCTTGCATGTGAAAGGATCAATGGAACAATAATCCCGGTTGGCGGGATATTTTCAATGGATAAAGCGCTTGGACCAAGGACTGTGGAAAATGGTTTTAAGGAAGCACCTGTAATATATAAAAATGAATTCATACCGGGAGCAGGGGGAGGAGTATGCCAGGTTACCACAACTCTTTATGTGGCTGTTCTGAAATCAAAACTGGAAATAGTTGAAAGGAGGCACCACTCATTGCCTTTAGGGTATGTTGACCCCGGACAGGATGCCACAATAGCTGAAGGTTCAATAGATTTCAAGTTTAAAAATAATAAAGATTATCCGATATGTATATATGCGGGCGTAGAAGGGAACAAGCTTGATATAAGAATACTAGGAAGAAGGGAAGGGGAGGAACATACAGTAAAACTAGTGTCAAAAATTGTAGAGGTTTACTATCCTGAGGAAGACGAAATTATAATAGACGATAGCGTACCCGGCATGGAAAAGGTTGTTATGCGCGAGGCTAAAAACGGAATGAAGGTGATCGTATACAGAGATACTTACACCAAGGAAGGCAAACTGCTGTCAAGGGAAAAAATATCCGAAGATGTATATAACCCTGTAAGGGGCCAGATAAAAGTTAATCGGAAGTTTTATGAAATTATGCGAAATCCGGTTTTGTATGATTTATATAATAATTACGGTTTCATTGATGCAAACTCTGCAAATGGAGCTAATAGTTTATACGATTTATATGATTTGTATGAATAGAGGGTGAAAATGTGAACGATAGACTTTACAACAAGACGGTTATTTGTCCTGTATGCTCGGAAAAGATAGAAGTTACAAGGGTTAAGTCAAGAGCATGCAAAGTAGTATCCCGGGATTCTGATTTCTGTGTTCATTATCAGGATATTAACCCGTTGCTTTATGAAGTATGGGTATGCGGCAATTGCGGATACGCTGCATTAGAGGATAAATTCGAGAGTATTGGCGATAAGGCTGCAAAACAAGTTGCTGAAAACATCTCATCCCATTGGAAAAAGAGGAGCTTTACAGGCGAAAGAAACATAGATAATGCTATTGAAGCATTTAAGCTGGCTTTATATGCTTTGCAGGTAACAAAGGCGAGAGCAAGCGAAATTGCGAAGGTTTGTTTGAGACTCGCATGGCTTTACAGGCTGAAAAACGATAGCCGTGAAGAGGAATTTTTAAAGTTTGCCTTGGAGAATTATTTGGAGACCTTCGAAAAAGAGAAATTTCCTGTAGATAAAATGGATGAAAGCACATGCATGTATATAATAGCTGAGCTTAACAGAAGAATAGGAAATTTTGGAGAAGCAGTAAAATGGTTCAGCAGAATAATTGCATCTCCCGAAGCAAGAAAAAACCGCATGTTGATGGAATATACCCGTGAGCAGTACCAGCTTACAAAGGAACAGATTGCTGCGACTAAAGAGTGAAAATTTTTTAAATAAAGCAGGAGTGTTGCGAAGTCAGAATTTTGTGGAGGTAACCATGGAAATAGGCAAAGTTCCAAATAACATGCTGGAAGAAATAATTTTCGGCAAACTAAAACACAACCGCATCGAGGTTTTACTTAGACCAAAAATAGGAGAAGATTGCTGTGCGATTGATTTTGGAGACAACATCTGTGTGATTTCAAGCGACCCAATAACAGGAACTGTCAACGAGGTCGGAAGGCTTGCTGTGCATGTATCGTGCAATGATATCGCTTCCTGTGGCGCCGAACCCGTGGGAATTATATCGACTGTACTTTTACCTGCCGGCACTACAGAAAAAGAACTGGATACATTAGTGTCACAGATGTCTGAAGCGGCAGCGGAGCTGAATGTGGAGATAATAGGAGGCCATACGGAAATAACAACTGCGGTCAACCGTGTTGTTGTAACCAGCACTGTTTTAGGCAAAATTAAAAAGGACAAGCTTGTAACATCTTCAGGAGCAAGGCCGGGAGACAGCATTATTTTGACTAAATGGGCAGGACTTGAAGGAACCGCAATAATTGCAAGAGAAAAAGAACCTGAACTGATCGGGCAAATCGGAAAAGAAGCTGTCGATAAAGCAAAGGACTTAATCAACAGCATAAGTGTCGTGAAGGAAGGATTGATTGCCGCTGAATTCGGAGCAACGGCAATGCATGATGTAACAGAAGGCGGCGTGCTCGGAGCCCTGTGGGAAATGGCTAAGGCATCAGATGTAGGAATTATGGTATATGAAGATAAGATTCCTATAAAGGAGGAGACGCTTAGTATAGCACAGTATTTTGGTATTGACCCGCTTAAGCTTATTTCAAGCGGCTGTATGCTAATAGCCTGCAAAGACGGAGGGGAATTGGTCAAAAAACTTGAAAACAGTGGAATAAAAGCTACTATTATAGGCAAAGCGACAGAGGAAAAGAAATGTTTGCTTGTTGCCAAGGAAGGGACACATGAGATTCATCAACCTGATCCGGATGAGTTGTATAAGGTGGTGTGAGCTGGTGGGACACTCCATTCCATCCGATGGCCTATACATCAAGGTGTGTCCCCAGGCATGAGATTAAGCAGGATACAGCAAGCATGTGGAGAAACAGCTAAGACACATGATAAAGTAATTAAAGATATGAGAGTAGATCAGGTGGGGCTTATTTTAAGGAGCGGTAATGGATTTCAATACATAAAATTCTTGGACAAGAATTATTGAGTAGAGAGGTCTGAGCAGAATCAAGATAATTTCTGTCTTTCTTTTTCAATGGTAAATTGACTCTATCAAAATTGCATCAAACTATTGACAAATGATCAATATTATCATATACTTAATTAAGTAACTAAAGTAACTAAATAATTTTTTTGGAATATAAGTAGCATTTCTCGTGTAAGTAAAGCTGTAATTAACGCAATAGGCCCTTTAAGTAAACAACCTACCAGTATTACCTGATTGAGTAAAATGAACGTGAAAAATTAGGATGTGAAAGAGTAATCAAAATCACAAGTTGAAATGTTTTAAACTCCATAGGTGTTAAATTTATCGGAAAACAAGTTCAGTATTGTTAGGAATTAGAGAATGGTTGCAAAGAGTAAAAGAATAGAATAATGCGATTTAAGAGAAAAGAAAAAGGTTTACCTGCCTACTTATGCTACTGAATAAACAAATTAATAGTAGATTGCAAAATTATAAAATAAAAAAGGAGGAAGATCTGATGAAAAGGGCCCTAGGATTATTTTTGATACTTGCGTTAATTTTTTCTTTTGTCTCCTGTTCTAAGCCGGCAGAAAAATCTTCCACATCAGATGTAACTACAGAGGAAACTACTAAGGAAACTTCCAAGGACACAACAATTGCAGAAGAGCAGGTTACTCTTACTTTTACAGGCTGGCGTGTGGAAGACCAAAACGCAATGGATAAAATGAACGAGCTATTCACATCAAAATATCCCAACATTAAAATTGCATATAATCCGGTTAAGGCAACTGAATATGATTCATATTTACAGACAGCATTTGCAAGTGGTACAGCTGAAGACATAGTCATGGTTCGTTCCTTTACAGGTGGTAAAATTGC
Organism: Clostridiaceae bacterium; assembly: GCA_012840535.1. Taxonomy (GTDB): domain Bacteria; phylum Bacillota; class Clostridia; order Acetivibrionales; family DUMB01; genus DULF01. Next base: position 6,938 of record DULF01000010.1, on the reverse strand, counting down.
ATTTAGCAGCGGTAAGATTTTGCCACTTACTTTTGATCTTGTTCCTGAACTTGAGAAATACCCTGAATCTGCCCTTAACGGATGGAGGACGGACGATGGCCAGATTTTTGCCGTTCCGGGTGGAATGAGCCTTGAAGGTGTATACTACAATAAAAGGATATTTGACGAATGTGGCATAACAAAGGTACCGGAAACAATGGATGAGCTTTACAGCGTTTGCGAAAAGATAAAAGAAAAAGGATATTTCCCCATTGCAGCTGGTATTGCTGATGCCTGGTATGTTTCAGAAGAGATTACATCGACGATTCTAATGGCATTAATTGAATCGGGCGATTGGGTTAAAAAACTCTACAATAAAGAAATAGATTTTAATGATCCGAAATATGTAGAAATGCTTCAAGGTGTAAAGGACCTTGCGAGATATTACCCGGAAGGCTATGAAGGTCTTACATATGAAGACTGTCAGCAGATGTTTATTTCTGAACAGGCTGCAATTTATATGTCCGGCTCGTTTGAACTTGCGTACTTCATGGAAACGAATCCCGACCTTAAACTTGGCTGCTTTGCTTATCCAGGCAAAAACGGCCCGGCGAAGGCTATGAACTTTACACTTGCAACCAGTTTTGGCATTTATTCCGAGACGAAACATATGGATGAGGCTCTGACTTATATTAATTGGCTTGCAAGCAAAGAAGGGAATGAGGCATACGCAAACAACGTAATTGGATTCTTTGGTATGAATCCGGAGGCTGCAACACTTGAAAGTGAAATTGCAACTGATTGGCTTTCTCTTACAAAAGGAAGAGAGTGCATTCATATGCTTGGATATGAATGTATGGCTGATCAGGTGCCGGACTACACAACCGCTGTTGCTGATACTGTATACCAGATGCTTGTAAATGGCAAGTCACCCTCAGAAGCAGCAGCTTTTATGCAGGAACAAATGTCATGGTACTTTAAGTAATATTTAGACCTAATAAGGCCAATTTGGGAATAATAGAAGCAACTATTATTCCCAAATTCCTTAACTTGTTCACATACGCGGTAATATATGGAGTTTTGATAAAATTAGCAATCTGCAGGGAGGTAATTTTGTGAAACGGTCAAAGTCAATATTTGCCATTTTCGTTTTACCAGCCTTTATCCTATATACTCTGTTTATGCTATATCCTCTAATATCCTCACTTGGTTTGAGCTTTTTTTCGTGGACCGGATATGGTGCTAAGACATACGTAGGACTCAACAATTTTATTAAGCTGTTTACAAGACCTGAACACTTTGTTAGATTCATTGGGGCAATTAAAAACAATGTCTTGTTTTTCATATATACAATATTGTTTCAAAACATTGTTGGACTAATTCTGGCAGCATTTATTAATTTAAACATTAAAGGTGCGAAATTTTTTAGATCTGTTTATTTTATACCAACTACTCTTTCAATTGTTGTAGTGGGTTTTTTGTGGAAATTGATATACAACCCTATTTGGGGACCGCTAAATGTAGGGCTTAGAGCTATAGGATTGGATAGTATGGCAATGGCATGGCTCGGAAATGAGTCTACAGCTCTTATATGTATATCTATCGCGAATGCATGGCAATATGTAGGTATTCCTGTAATACTATTTCTTGCCGGAATGCAGGGCATACCGGATGAGCTGTATGAGTCATCTGAACTGGATGGAGCTACGGGGATAAAACAATTTTGGAAAATCACTTTTCCGCTTATTGCGCCGGTTATCTTCATTATTACAACTATTGTGTTTGTTTCAAACTTCAGTGCGTTTGAAATTATTTATGCAATGACAGGAACACTTGGAGCGCCAAACTATTCGACTGACATACTCGGAACACTGTTTTATCGTATATGCTTCGGACAAAGACTTGGCACTCCTCCTGATATGGGTATGGGCGCGGTTATTGCGAGCTGTATGTTTATAATTATTGTCGTTGGCGTCTTAATCTGGTTTAAGATTTACGGAGAACGTGAAACCGGTTATTAACACAATATATATGAGGTAAGAAAGAAGAGGTAATGATATGAGAACCAAAAGATTTAAACCCCAGTACATAATAATATATTTTGTTTTAATACTTTATACCTTTTATACGATTTATCCAATATTTTTAATGGTTGTAACATCTCTTAAATCGAATAAAGAGATATTCAGCAATCCGTCAGGATTTCCTATAGATGTTACTTTTAGCGGTTTTGAAACTCTATTTAGAAAAGAGAATTATACGATTTATTTTGCTAACAGCTTTTATGTGACAATAATGTCGAGTGTCATCTTATTGGGAGTATCCTTGCTTCTTGCATATGCTCTAAGCAGATATACAGACAAACTTTCTAAGTTTTTATATTTCTACTTTTTAGCAGGTATGATGATTCCTCTAAGACTGGGTTTATTAACGCTGAATGATTTACTTTATAATTTGAAACTTATTGATAGGTTATGGGGAATTATCATAATCTATATTGCAATGAATATACCATTCACAATGTTTATATTAACAGGTTTTATAAAGATGATACCAAATACGCTTGAGGAATCAGCTTTTATTGATGGAGCTAATACATGGAAAGTCCTCAGGAAAGTAATTATTCCTCTTATAAAACCTGCAATTGCAACAGTAATAGTCTACAATTTTATACCGATATGGAATGATGTATACTTCCCGCTAATATTTATAAAGACGAAAGAAAAACGTACGTTGATGTTGGCAGTTACCATGTTTTTCGGGCAATTTTCAACTAACTGGAATCTTGTATTCTCTGCTTTAACACTAGCGTGTGTGCCTGTTCTTATTATTTATCTGTTTGGTTCAAAATATCTTATCAAAGGTCTTTTAGCAGGGGCCGTAAAGGGATAGCTGCAAAATTTTCAGAATTTTATTAAGAAAGTAATATTGCTGACTTCAAACTTGATGAAGATGTTTATTTATTTAAACATATAGACAAAAGGTTTTTTTTCTAGTAAACTTTATTTCAAAAATGAACTAAGCTATGAGGTGTATAAAATGGCAAGCAATAATGCAAAATTTTTAACACATCAAGACGCCGCCATATTAAATAGAAATCTGGTATTGAATTATATAAAGGAAAATGCGCCTGTATCCCGGACTGATATCTGGGAAAATACAGATTTAAGCCGGGCATCGGTAACACAAATAATAAAGCAACTGATCGAACATGGTTATGTGTACGAAAAGGGGACGGGTGAATCCAGGGGAGGCAGGAAGCCTTGTTATCTTGAATTTAATGCTAATGTGAGGAATATCATTGTCTATGATTGGCATCTAAAATCATTATTTTTGACTGACCTGAACGCCAATATTATTTATAGAAAAAATGTACAGTTTAATGGCAGAATAAGTCCGGATGAGTTTTCGGAGATGATTGCCGAAGCAGTAAACGAAACAATAGAAGTACAAAAGCTTGATATAAAAAAAGTTATTGGGTTTGGACTCGTGATTCCCGGTATGATTGACCCTGTTAACGGGAATGTCATTCTTTTTGTTGAGCAGGGATGGAAGAATGTTAACTTAAAAAGTATGGTCGAAAGCAAAACTGGAATTGAGACAACATTGGAAATGGACAGCAATATGCTAGCTCTTGGTGAATTTAAATATGGTGTAGGGAATGAAGAAAAGAATTTTGTTTTATTGGATGTTGAGGATGATGGGATAGGCTTTGCTTTTATCATTAATGGGGAATGCTACCGTGGAAGTAATAATATGAATGGAGAAATTGGGCATGTTTCTTTGAATAATGAAGGTCCGAAGTGTTCCTGTGGTAGGAATGGCTGTATTGAGGCGTATATAAAGGAAGTTCTGAGGAGAAAAACGAACAATTGGAAAAAGGAGGCAGCATATTATATAGGAATTGCTGCATCCATAATTATAAATGCACTGGACCCGAGAATAATTGTACTTTCCGGTAATGTGATAGAAAAAGGGGGAGAGGAACTCGTTTCCAGTATTAGGAATGTTGTTTTGAATAACGTATTGAAAGCTGATAAAAGAAATATAAAGATTGAAAAATCAACATTAGGACAATATGGAAGAATTAAAGGTATTTGTAGCTTAATATATGAAAACAATTTTTATATATTAAAATGATTTGTTAAATTATTTATTCGAAGAGTGTTGACAAGAAAAAGATTTAATGATAAACTTTATTCAGTAGGTAAAGTAACTTAATACTCGCCTTTTTCTTTTCTCTTTGAAATGGTAAAAACAAAGGGTGTATGAATAAAAATTATTATTTGGAGGGGTCAAAAATGTACTCAAATGCAGAAATTTCCGAAATAAAAAAATATGCAGTAAAGCACATTTGTCCACATTACGGAGTCAACACCGATCTTGACACAAATCCAAAGGTCTTTGTAAAGAGCGACGACTGCTATATTTACGATATTGAAGGAAGGAGGTATCTTGATACTTTTAGCTCGTTACTTACCACAATATGCGGCCACAACAACAAGAAGATTATTAATGCCATAGTTGAACAGATTAATATACTTGATTTCTTCCCGAATTTTGGAGATCATTATTGTCTTCCGATGATTGAACTGACAAAAAAGCTTCAAAAGATTTTACCTAAAGAGTTATCGGCTTTCTTTTATGTAAACAGTGGTTCAGAAGCAAATGAGACCGCACTTAAGATAGCCCGCCAGTATCACGTTGAGCGGGGTGACGAAAAGCGTTATAAAGTAGTATCCAGACGTGGGTCATATCACGGTACAACACTTGGAACCGTTTCAGCAACAGGACTGCCATGGTTTACAGAAAAATTCACTCCCATGTGTAATCCAGGTTTTATAAAAGCTCCTGCTGCCAGATGCGCTCGTTGTGAGTTTGGATTGGAATATGACTCGTGCGGAATGAAATGTTTAAAGGAACTCGAGAATATTATCATTGAGAATGATCCGGAAACCATTTCCGCAATAATCATGGATCCATTGCCTGGTTCCAACACAGGATATCCCGTACCGCCGGAAGGATATCTTAAGAGTGTACGTGAAATCTGTGATAAATACGGTATATTACTAATATTTGACGAAATTCAAACAGCCATAGGAAAAAGCGGCGAAATGTTTATTTGTCAGTATTTTGGAGTAACACCGGACATCTTAACAATAAGCAAAGCCCTTACCAGCGGCTACATACCACTTGGTGTAACAGTTATGAGACAGGATATATACGATTTATTCCGTTCTGCACCCGGAAAAGAATTAAGAAGCGGCAGTACCTTCGGCGGACACAATGTTGCATGTGCCGCTGCAATAGCATGTCTTGATTTTATTGAAGAAAACAATCTCCTTGAAAACGTGAAAACAATAAGCGCTTATATCCAGAATCGCGTAAAAGAGCTCATGGAAGTATATCCCTTCATTGGTGCTATCCACGGTGTAGGACTTTTACTTGCAATAGAACTGTGTGCTGAAAGGAAAGGTCTCAAACCGTTTGACCCATCATGGAAAGTAGGTACGTTTGTACGCAATTATTGTTATGAAAACGGGTTAATCATGCGTAACAACGACGATATTATAGTTATTGCGCCTCCGCTTACCTTTACCAAGGAACACGTTGACATCATGCTTGGCACATTTGAAAAGGCACTTATTGAGGTGAAGAAAAAATATAACATATAACTTTGAGCCAATAAAAAATAAGGAGGGTGTAATTAAATGAAAAGCAAGTATGAAGCATATCGTAACGCTATTAAAAAGGCAGTTGATTTTCAACTTCAATTTCAACTCCCGGATGGTGGTTATATCTGGGAAGGTTATGCTGTTGATGCTTACCACAAGCAAGCTTATTCTTGGGCACTTCAAGGACACTTCGATGAGGCGCATAGGCTATTGAACTGGGTCCGAGATAATAGGCTTCAGGCTGACGGACAGCTTAAGGAATACAATGGAGATATATACAAACACTCATGGATGTGCCATGGGGCTCATAGACTGGGACGTTTTGACGTGTCCTATCCAATAATGTCGTTTATTCTTACATGTCAGGCACCGTGTGGAGGTTTCCCGCATTTTGCCGGAGACAAACTTGTGCGTGCTTTATCCACTGCATGGACTGGAGTTACGGCGCTTTATTTAGGTAATATTGATGCTGCCACGAAAGCTGCAAAATGTTGTATAAGCATGTTGGAACAACAACCTGATGAGAATAGGTATTATTACCAAATGACACTTGATGGTAAACTTGCTACCGAAAAAGAGTTTCCAAACGCCGAATTCATTGATGCAACCAAGCTAAAACAAAGCTATTGGGAAGTAGGATTATCCATGCTCCTTATGGATCGTATGTATCAAGTGACAAAAGATCCGGCATATTTGGAGTATGCACGTCGCTATTTTGAATTCCTTTTGCGTTGCCGTGAAGACAATTTTTCATATTGGGGCAGCGGTAAAGGTGCATTAGCTGCTGCAATTTATTACACATTTACCGACGATAAACGGGCATTAGATGCTGCGTATAAGTTCTGTGACTTTGTAGTGGAAACTCAAAAGGAAAACGGCGGTTTCCAATATGAGGATGAACCTGATGAACTACTTATTTATGTTGATCATGCAGCATGTTTCTCTGTATGGGTACTTGAAAGCCTTTCTTACATACAAGGCAAATTAGGAATAGTATAATTATTCAACAAATGTGGCGAAAGTCCTCATGAGGAAAGCGTTGCATGAGAGTATAAACTAATTTCAGGTATCATGTAAGCGGATAACTCCTTCTTAGCAATAATATTACAATGCTAGGAAGGAGTTATGTTTATAATAAGGTTAATGTTAAGGACCACCTCGGTGTAAAATAGTTGTAGGATAAAAGTAAAAGAGACCAATCTTCTTTGGTATAATTAAATTGACCAAACAAAAACCACCAAGGAAGGAGAGGTCTCTTTGAATAACATTATACAACAAGTTTGT
>DULF01000231.1 GCA_012840535.1 Clostridiaceae bacterium | reverse complement strand
GGTAACAGGTCTCGCCCCTAAAAAAATATTCTCATATATGCTCATATTCGGACATAGGGGAACTTCCTGATATACAATTGAAATACCGAGTTCTTCAGACCTTCTTGGAGAAATAATCCTCTCCTCTTTGCCATTGACAAATATCTTACCTGAAGTTGGCTGGAAAACACCACCACACAAATTTATCAATGTGGACTTACCTGCACCGTTTTCGCCACACAGGCAGTGAACCTCCCCTGCCCTGATATCAAAAGAAACGTCTGACAAAGCTGTAACACCGGGGAATTTCTTTGTAATATTTCTAAAACTTAATATACTGTCACCCATTTTCAGTCCTCCATTATCCAGCTTTTCTGCCAATCCAGGTATCAGCAAGTACTGCCAACAGTATAACTAACCCTATAAATCCTGTCTGGTAGAAAGCTGGTACTCCTATCAGAACCATTCCGTTTCTTACAACGCCCATGATGATTGAGCCTATTAAAGTACCTACTATGGTTCCTTTACCTCCGGCCAAATTGGTGCCTCCTAAAATAACCGCAGCTATAACATCCATTTCCCTTCCCTGTCCGGCAGTAGTGGGAACCGAATGCAAATATGCAAGGCTGATCATTCCGGCCAGAGCTGAAACTGCACCCATAATCACAAATGAAATGATTTTTATCAAATCAGTATCGATACCTGCGAGCCTGGCTGCATTTTTGTTGCCGCCTGTCGCATATACTTTGAACCCGAAAGAGGTTTTTGACATAACTATAATTGCGATAATAACCAACACAACCATAATAATTACCTGGATGGGAATACCGCCAATTTGTTCACCTATTACAAAAACCCAGCTGTCCAGGCTGCTTTCAGGGAAATTACTTACATTTAAGCCGTTTGATATGCCAAACGCGGCACTACGCAGGATTTGCATAGTTCCAAGAGTTACAATAAATGAAGGAACCCTTCCTTTTGTGGATAAAAAGCCATTAATTACACCAAAAATTATTCCTGAAATCAAAGCGGCAAGAAAAGCTAATGTAGGTGAATATCCATCCCTTATCATTACTGCGGCAAGCATTGCGCAAAAACCATACATTGATCCGACAGAAAGATCTATTTCAGCATTGACAATGATAAATGTCATACCAATTGCCATGATGCTTATTTCAGTAGTCTGCCTTACGATATTTAATAAGTTGGTTGGTTTTATAAAAATTGGAGTAATAATTGTTAATATTATGCACATTCCGACCAGAACAACAAATACTCCAAATTCTCTGAATTGCATTAATTTTTTAATTAATTTTTTATTATTCATTATCCTCATCATCCACTCCATCTATAGCAATTTTCCCTGCAATATTTTTAATAAATACGGGGTTAAAACAACCCCGTATTTATGTTCTACTCAGGCCGGTCATTATTCTGGCTCGGTTGCGTCAACATTACTTGCATCAACTATTGCCATGCCTGTATTAACATCAATTGCCGGGTAACCTAATGCTTTAACCTGGTAGAGTTGAACAACTGCGTAAAAACCTTGCAAGAAAGGATTCTGTCCGCAGCTCATCTGCATATCTCCGTTTTTGATATGCTTCAATGTTCCCGGAGTAAGGTCAAATCCTCCGCCATATACTTTTCCTTTGAGATTGTTTGAGTTGATAAAAGTACCGATAGCTTCACTGAATACGTCTGTTCCTATGAAAGCGTTTACATCGGGATGTGCCATATAAGCATTCTCAATAATTCCTACAGCCTTTGTCAGGTCAGTACCAATATCAATGGTAGTTATAAGTTCAATGTTCGGGTACTCCTGCTGAGCTCTTTTGATACCATTCATTCTGAGTACCAAAGGTGTTTCAGTCGGAGCGCAGGTAGCAATGATATATTTACCTTTTCCACCCATAACTTTTTCAAACATGTATTTACCTACCGCATAACCTGCAGCTTCAGAGTCCTGGCCAACCATAGCGTCTCTTCCGCTGTTTGGAGCGTCAGCGTTGAATCCTACAAACGGAATACCTTTGTCATGAGCTTGTTTAATTACATTGTTAAAGCCTTCCTGATCCCATAATACTGTTGCAACACCATCAACACCTGAATTAATGTAGTTTTCAAGCATATTGACCTGCTCGGAAAGATTTTGCTGGGTAGCCGGCCCAGTTACCAGAACTTCTACGCCTAAGGCTTTACCTGCAGCCTCAGCTCCTTCTTTCAACTTCATGAAAAATGAACCGTTCAGAGAGTGTAATACTACACCAAACCTGAGTTTTTTCCCGCTCTCTTCCGTCGATTGAGTTTGTTCAGTTTGTTTTGCACTCTCTGTTTCCTGGGTCTTTTTAGCCTGACCGCATCCGGCAAATAATCCTATTACCATCAATACTGCCAGCACTAAAGCAAGAATTTTTCTTATCATTTTCCTACCTCCTTAAATTTTTAAAAATATTTTGGTAAAACACCAGGTGTTTTTAATTTATGTATATAGGTGTAAGGCTTCCAACACCTATAACATACCAAGTCCATGTTTCTTAGTTATACCCAGTTGTCTCCGTTAGGATAGATAAGAGCTTTTACATCCTTACGTTGTCTCAGATTTGCAAATGCCAGCTCCCATTCCTCTAGCCTGTACCGGTTTGTAATTATTGTCCTGTAATCGAAACAGTTCCTGTAAAGTAAATCTATGGCTCTCTCCCAGGTCTCAGGACCATTCCAGCTCCATCCGCCGCATAAATTCAACTGTCCCATTGAAGCTTTATCTAAGCTGAGGGTAACAGGTTTTCCCCACATGGCAACCAAAGCTATCCTTCCCCTGCCTCCGCGTCCCGTATTGGCCGGTTTGGCAACATCGATGGCAAACTGGGTTCCGCTTTGGGTTCCGGCGCAATCAGCAACAAAATCAGCTCCGCCGTTTGTTATATCCAGTATTTTGTTTAATGCGTCATCCTCATAGCAGAAAATGTAATCTGCGCCTACTTTCCTTCCTATCTCAAGTCTCAGCTCGTCTTCTTTTGTACCCACCAGTGCTACGGCCTTAGCGCCCCTCAGCTTGGCAAACTGAACAGCTAATATTCCCATAGGTCCCGGTCCGACTACTACAACAAAATCTCCTGCCTCAATATTATTCCTTTCCTGCAGGCAGTGGATAGTCGCCACAACCGGCTCGACCAGCGCAGCAGCATCAAGCGGCATATCAGGAGGGCACACATGTACAACACACTCCGGTATTTTCATATAATTTGCATATGCTCCGTCTATCTCTACACCCAGCCAGCCCTCAGGAGCCTCGATATCCGCTACAATTTTATCGCCGGGCTTAACTTTTTTAACTTCACTTCCAACTTCGACAACAATTCCTGAATATTCGTGGCCTATTGTAACCGGTGCATTGTAAAAATGAGTATCATCCTGGATGTTCAAATCACTTCCGCATACTCCTGCAGCCCAAACCTTCATTAATACATCTTTGGGACCAATTTTAGGTATTTCAACTTCTACCAGCTCCACGTTTCCTTTGCCTCTTTTTAACTTCCTAACAGCAAGCACAACAATCTCCCCCTGACATAGTTACATCCATCTGCACATCCATACCTGCAAATAATGGACGTGTAACTATAGGTATCTGATATAAACCATTATCAAAACATATATTTTGGGATTAAATATTATTTGAATTAAATTTGTAAACTAATGACATTTTCCGGAGTTGCAATATCTTTTGAAATTTCTGCTTTGATCCTCCCGTTTTTCATAATAAGGATCCGGTCACACATACCAAGCACCTCATAAACATCTGATGAAACTATTATTATCGCTGTTCCCTCCTGCGAAAGCTTGTCAATTATTTCATGTATTTCCCGTCTTGATATTGTATTCAAGCCCGTCGTAGGTTCAGCCATAATAAGAATCTGAGGATTTTGGCACATGCACTTGGCAAGTATAATTTTCTGCTTGTCACCTTCGCTTAGATCCAAAATACGGTTTTTATCCGACATATTTATATTGAATTTATGAATATATTCCAGGCATATCGCTTTAACCAGATTTTTGTTTATAAAAGATTTCCTGCTCACTTTTTGTAAAGCTGACAGAATGATATTTTGTTTTATATCCATATTAGGCAGTATACCATATTCTTTCCTGTCAGGCGGAACCATTGCAATTCCATGGGCTATAGCTTCTGCCGGGCTTGAAATATTTACTTCCTTTCCGTTAATAAATATTTTTCCTGAAACCTTGGGAATAACCCCATAAAGAGCACCAAGCAATTCTTTTGATCCGCATCCCACCAATCCGGTTACACCCAATATTTCTCCTTTTTTTAGGCTAAAACTGATATTTCTGATTTTAAAATTGGTAGAGATATTATCAACAACTAAAACTGTTTCCCCAACTTTTGTATTTGATTTAGGATACAGGCCTTTCAATTCGCGGCCTACCATTAATTTTAATATTCTGTCCTTTTGAAAGCTTTCTTTTGGCAGCGTATCCGCACTGATTCCGTCTCTCAGGACTGTAATTCTGTCTGCTGTTTTTATTGCGTAATCAAGATCATCTGTGATAATTAAAACCGATAAACCCTGCCGGGCAAGATTATACAACACCCTCCTTACTATAAGACTGGTGTCTCCTGACACCCGGGTATTGCTCTCATCAACAATAATGAGTTTGGCATTCATTGAAATTGCTTTGGCAATAATAACTAGCTGCTGCTGATCAATTGTCAGGTTTTTGGCTATTTCCTGCGGACTTACGTCCAATTCCACCTTCTTTAAGAATTCTTGTGTTTGACAATTATTTTTTTTACTGCTAAATAAAATTTTTCGTTGGGGAAAATAAATATTCTCTGCAACTGTAAAACTATCAACAAGTTTTATTTCCTGACTTACAAGAAAAATACCCAGTTTTTGCGCATCCAGTAAATTATTTATTTCTACTTCCTTACCATTGAAATATATTATACCTTTGTCTTTTGTGTAAATGCCTGCCAGAATATTTGCAAGAACTGTCTTGCCTGCACCACTTTTACCTACCAGGGCGTGGAATTCTCCTTCCAATACATTGATAAATACATTTTTTAAAACACTGATTCCCTCAAAGCTCTTTGAGATAAATTCTGCCCGAAGGATTTCCTTCTTCATTCACAACCCTCAAGTCTGTTTTGGCGTCAGGCTTGTTCAGTTCCTGACTATATTATTATTATAAAACCCCTGATGCAGATTTCAATGAGAGGATTTTTATTTTTAGAGTAATTTTTTCACAATATTGTTGTGCTTTATTGATTTAACTGCGTAATATTTTTAATAAGCGGTAAAACAATTTCTACCCTGGTGCCCATGCCATATGTGCTGAACAGCCTTAATCCGTATTTTTCGCCAAAGAACAGCTTTATTCTTTCATCAACGTTCAACAAGGCAATACCGCTTTTTGATTCATCATCAAAAACACACCTGCTTCTGCTGTAAAAGCTGTTATTTATTGCTTCCAGCATTTCCTGCTTTATTCCCTGTCCGTCATCTTCAATATTTATTATCAGCCTGTTTTCAGTCATATACGCGGATATTTTTATAGTTCCCTTTTCCTCTTTTGTTTCGAGCCCGTGATATATTGCGTTCTCAACAATAGGTTGAATCGTGAGCTTCGGCATCTTGTATTCCAGTATTTCCGGGCAGTTTGATTCGTCAATATCCTTTATGACATTAAACTTGTCAACAAACCTGTATTGCTGTATTGTCAGGTAATAATCAACGTTTTCCAGTTCTTCTCTGAAACTTACCAGGTTTTCCTTACGGCTTATACTGTATCTGAAGAAATTTGACAATGCCTTGGTCATACGCTCAATTGTCTCAACACCTTCAACCAGAGCCTGTCCCCTTATACAGTCGAGTGTATTGTATAAAAAGTGAGGGTTGATCTGGCTTTGCAATGCGTTTAACTGTATCTGTTTTCTGAGTATCTTTTCATTATATTGACTGTCAATAAGGTCTCTCAGACTACTTATCAGAGGATTTAGCTTAACTGATAAAGGATTGTAGAAATATCCCTGGTCTGTATCCAAAACAATATCCATTTTCCCGTTTACTAATTTAACCAAAGCATTTTCAACTTTATTTACAGGTTCAAGGACCAGTTTCTTAAACAATAAAAACACAGCAATTACAACAGGTATGCAGACCATTATAATATACATGGAGGCACTTAATTTTAATAAAGGTTTTTCTGCAAAATAATCAGCCGGCAGCACCAGTAGTGCAATACCGTCCATATGGTCGGACTTGCTGAAAAATAAATACTTACCCATATCATCCGGTATTTCCAGATATCCGGTGCTCTGATATTCCATATTTTGTATATTGGCTATAAATTTTGGCAATATTGTATTATCAACATAATTTCCCGAATAATTGGCTAAATTGAAAATATTGTTTCCCAGCGAATCGACAAAGTAAAACCTTCCTTCGGATATACTTTGACTGTCTTTTAAATATCTGCTGATAGTTTCTTCCTTCCATTTTACTATCAAAAGATAATTAGAGGTGCCTTTACCTTCAAAGTCCACCTTCCTTATTCCTTCCAGATACCTCATTCCAACGTAGTCCGATATCTTTATCACAAACTTTTTTTCAGACAACTCAAGATCTTTGGGTGAAATCTTAATCGGCGCTTTGGAAATTTCATCGTAAGCTTCTGTATTCTGAATATCCGGATTAACTTTGGAAAACATATTTATGCCGTTTTTGTAAACTCCAACATACAGAATCTGGCTGTCCACTTCAAATATTGAGTCGACCTTTTTGGTAAAATTGCTGTCGGGAAGAAAACTTGTGCCGGCATCATATTCTCCATTTTCCAGCACTGAAAAATAGTGCTCCATTTTAGATATTTCCTCTGAAACGGCAATTCCGGCATTTTTTACCTCATTGGATACGTCCTTGAACCGTATTTCGTTTTTCAGCCTTGCTATGCTCGTGTTGCTATTATAAAGTTTTAAAGACAATACAACAGTAAATATAATTATAACTATAAAAACGATTATAAATATATTTACATGGAATATACTTCTTTTAACTCTTATCGGTAATTTCTGTAATCCGCTGACTATTGATTTATTGTTTTTCATAGCTTATCAATAAAAATTATACAAAAAATTTTCTGTATTCCACGGGGTTAACCCCGACAATTTTTTTAAAGGTCTTGCTAAAATACTTAGGATCTTTATAACCTACCATATCAGCAACTTCAGATATATTATAGTTAATATTTTTCAATAATTCTCTCGCTATATTCATTCTGTAGTTTATAACATAATCTATAAAATTTGTGCCCGTTTCTTTCTTAAAAAGCACACTGAAATAATTAGGATTTAAGTGGACCAGGTTTGCAGCATCAACAAGATTGATTTCGTCCGCATAATGGTCAGCTATATATTTTTTTACGATATCAATAATTTTTTTAGTTTGAAACTGATTTAACTGGTAATAATACTTCAGAGCATCAGACAGGTATTTTGACACAAATTCGTATATACTCTCAAGTGATGTGAAATTATACAGGTCCTCCTTAAATTTGTTCAGCCTGAAACAACCATTATCAGTGGCTATTCCCAAACCTTCAATTACTTTGAAAAGTGTCTCTGCTGCAAAAATGCATATTTCAAATACTATACACGGGTTAATATTGCTTTTCTGATAAATTTTTTCAAATACTCTCTTAAACCAGTTTTGTACCTCATCAATATTAAAAGTTTCAAGATAACATTCAAATTTCTTTTCGCTGTCTACAGAAATCAAATCTCTCAAACAAATGTCCTCAAACCTGAGCCGGGAATAATCTATAATTTTGTTTACACCAAGAAGGATCCTGGATTTAATAGAATTCATTGCACTATCCATAGAGTGTTTTAAGAACCGGATGTCCTTTTCCACTGAACCCAGTCCGATTGTCACGCTAAGCTGCCTGTTCATTTCTATTGACTTTTTGCTGTCATCCAGTATTGTCTTAATGCAATCTTCAATTTGATTTTCTTTACCCCCGGAATAATTTAAAATACTTAATATTGTATTGTTGTTGATAAACGTAAAAACGTCAAAACAAATATCCCTCATCTGCTTGTTGACAATTTTTAAAAGTTTGTTGGAAAAAAGCAGGATAAGGTCTTCATCTACTGTGTCTTTCATAATATTGTCCAGCTTTATTGCAATAACCTGGAACAAACCGTCACTTAGTGAAAGACAATATTGGACATTTATAATATTAAAATCATTTGGGACAGGCTCTTCAGAATAAAATACATTTGTAAAGAATTTCTCTCTTAATAATTCGGCCCTTTGGCTGGCTTGATACTTATATTCCTTATACTCTTTGTCCTTTAAAATATCAGATTTCAGGTTAAGCAGTGTATTTCTGAGATCCTTTTGATCTATTGGCTTTAACAGGTAATCTTTTACTCCGAATTTTATTGCACCTTTGGCGTACTCAAAATCCTTGTAACCGCTTATAATAACAAAGTTGCACTCAATTTGGTTTTCTACGGTTTTTTTTATCAGACTGATTCCATCCATTCCAGGCATACGGATATCCGTAATCACTATTTCCGGGTGATGCTCCAGGATAAGGTCATAAGCCCTGCTTCCACTGCTGGCTTCCGCAACAATTTCTATGCCGATTTCTTTCCAATCTATCGCCCGTTTGATCAATTCACAGATAAGCTTTTCATCATCAACAATAATAGCTTTAAGCATTTTTTCACCTGTATAGATAAAATAAGTTAAACAGGTTTAATTTTTGCTTAAACCTGCTCCGATTACCCTGACTTTTTTGGAATTCAGCCAGCTCCGAAAATAACTGAAGTAGCCGAATTTGCATTCATGCTTCAGCCATTATTCCATCATTCTTTAGCTCTTTCAACAGTATGGTCTGTTCGAATCCTGCAAAAGTAATGCCATCAATTAACTCATCATAATTATCCAGGCTTCTTAGCGGGTCTTCCGCCTTCTCAATTGTTCTCATGATATGCAGCCCTTTTCTTCCTGATGCCAGATTATATGCATCCAGTTGCATATCCTGGCTCAGAACGTATTTGTTCTCACTTTCAGCAGTCAGCGTATAATTGCCCGGGTCAACCTGGTCCGATGTTTTCAGAGTGGCCCAGAAATTATTTCTGTCCCTGACACTGAACTGGATTTCAGGAGCAATCCATACTCT
>DULF01000044.1 GCA_012840535.1 Clostridiaceae bacterium | reverse complement strand
TTACGACGTAACTATATTTGAAGCTTTTCACACGCCTGGTGGAGTGTTAATGTACGGTATCCCCGAATTCAGGCTTCCAAAGGCGCTTGTTCAGAAAGAAATTGATACTGTCAAGAAGCTTGGGGTTGAAATAAAAACCAATATGGTAATTGGAAAGGCATATTCTCTGGATGAACTCATGGAAGAAGGATACCAGGCTATCTTCATAGGTACTGGCGCAGGACTTCCAAACTTTATGGGTATACCTGGAGAAAATCTTAACGGAGTATATTCAGCCAATGAGTTTCTGACAAGGATTAACCTGATGAAGGCATATAAATTCCCTGAAGCAGACACTCCTGTAAAAGTAGGGAAAAACGTAGCAGTAATCGGTGGCGGAAATGTAGCCATGGACGCAGCAAGAAGCGCAAAGAGATTAGGTGCTGAGAATGTATATATAGTATACAGGCGTTCTGAAGCTGAAATGCCTGCAAGGTTGGAAGAGGTACACCATGCCAAGGAAGAAGGCATAATATTCAAACTACTTACCAACCCAAAAGCCATATTGGGCACTGACGACGGATGGGTAAAGGCAATGGAATGTGTAGAAATGGAGCTTGGAGAGCCTGACAGTTCGGGAAGAAGGAGACCTGTGGAAAAGAAGGGTTCCGAGCACATTATTGAAGCTGATACAGTCATAATAGCCATAGGTCAATCGCCTAATCCTCTTATAAAATCCACGACTCCAGGCCTTGAAACACACAAATGGGGAGGCATAATTGTTGAGGAAGAAACTGGGGCTACCAGCAAGGAAGGAGTATATGCAGGCGGCGACGCCGTGACAGGTGCTGCTACGGTGATACTTGCGATGGGTGCAGGTAAGAAGGCCGCTGCAGCAATAGACAAATACCTGAGAGAAAAAAACGGTTTATAAAAAATGAATGGGAAATAAATGAAACAAATTAAATAAAAACTTTCAAATGACGGCAAGAGAATAAAATCTTGCAATCATGTTAAATTCCTGTATCGAACGGACTTGGCACGTTTGATACAGGTTTTTTGTTTGCGCAAATTAGAAAAGAATTAATACACTGAATAAAAAAATGAAATTTTTAAAAATAAATCTTGCATTAATACACTCTTTTGTGTTACAATTTTCACAGTCAGACCGGAGAATACAAAGTACATGAAAGCCGGAAATATTGAAATATAGGATTGTACAAGATTATAGACCAGGCTTCGGCCTGATTTAATATCAAGAAACTATAAAGGAATGCAAGGGATAATATTACAAGTTCAAGTTACAGTTCTTGCAAATCCTGGATAGGGTAAAGTTGCTGTATGAAAGTTGAAAAATAGCAGCGATTTATAAATTTTTAGACAAAGACCAAGGTTATTTATGGGGGTAATTTTATGAAGATATTAAATAATGTTATGGAAAAAGTAATAAAAAGAGATCCTGATCAACCTGAATTTCACCAGGCTGTCAGGGAAGTGCTGGAATCATTGGAGCCTGTAGCCGAGAGGTATCCTGAGTATGTTAAAGCAGGTATTTTTGAAAGAATTGTTGAGCCTGAGAGACAAATTATTTTCAGAGTGCCTTGGGTTGATGATAACGGCAGGATACATGTTAACCGTGGATACAGAGTGCAATTCAACAGCGCTATTGGTCCCTATAAGGGTGGGCTGAGATTTCATCCTTCGGTTAATTTAAGTATTATCAAATTCCTGGGTTTTGAGCAAATTTTCAAAAACTCGCTTACAGGGCTGCCCATAGGTGGTGCAAAGGGAGGAAGCGATTTTGACCCTAAGGGCAAATCAGATGGTGAAGTTATGAGGTTCTGCCAGAGTTTTATGACTGAACTGTACAGGCATATTGGAGAAGATACGGATGTACCTGCCGGAGATATCGGTGTCGGCAGCCGTGAGATTGGATACTTGTACGGGCAATATAAGAGGATTAGAAATAATTTTACAGGTGTTTTGACAGGAAAAGGTCTGACATGGGGAGGAAGTCTGGCAAGAACCGAGGCAACGGGTTATGGATTATGTTACTTCGTTGAAGAAATGATTAAAGCCGCGGGAAAATCGTTCAAGGGTACCACCGTTGTTGTGTCAGGCTCAGGAAATGTCGCAATTTATGCTGCTGAAAAGGTTCATCAATTAGGTGGAGAAGTTATTGCGCTAAGTGACTCAAACGGCTATATACATGACCCGGACGGAATTAAGATTGATACTGTAAAACAAATTAAAGAAGTTGAAAGGAAGAGGATTTCCGAATATATAAAATATCATCCGAAAGCAAAATACTATGAAGGCTGTAGCGGAATATGGTCCCTTAAGTGTGACATTGCTCTTCCGTGCGCAACGCAGAATGAGATTGACGAGCAGTCTGCAAGGAAACTGGTTGCCAACGGATGTTTTGCAGTGGGAGAAGGAGCGAACATGCCTTCAACTCCGGAAGCAATAGAAGTGTTTTTGGAAAACGGCGTTATGTTTGCGCCTGCAAAGGCTGCCAATGCAGGGGGAGTTGCAACTTCAGCCCTCGAAATGTGTCAAAACAGCATGCGGTATAGCTGGACTTTTGAGGAAGTTGATGCCAAGCTAAAAGAGATAATGATTAACATTTATAAAAATGCAAGCACTGCGGCAAAGGATTTCGGTCATGAGGGAAATCTCGTTGTGGGCGCTAACATTGCAGGTTTCTTGAAAGTTGCAGATGCTATGTACGCGCAGGGTATAGCCTATTAAGCAAACTTTTCCGGTTAAAGCGGATAAAAAACAAAATACATGTATATTTTTCAGCGGGCGGTCATCAGGTTGCCTGCTGTTTTTTCTTTAAACCATAAAGATAGATTTGGCGTGTTGTATTGACAAGCAATACAAACGGTTGATATAATCATATTATAAAACGTTTTGCATAATATTATTTGTAGATAAAACTTTTAAAATGGCATTTATTAATTATATATTAATTTGATGCAAAACGTTTTACTTGCATTATTTTATTGAAAGGTGGGGTTTTTCATGGCAGGAGGTCCAGGTTCATATCTCTTTGGCGAAGAAGAGAGAAGAGAGTTACTTGACGTAATGGAGACGGGATATCTTTTCCGTTACGGTTCAGAGGATGACCCTAGGTTTAAGAAAAAAGTGGCGACTTTTGAGAAAGAGTTTGCTGAAAAATTAGGCGCGAAATATTGTGTAG
>DULF01000009.1 GCA_012840535.1 Clostridiaceae bacterium | reverse complement strand
TGCCTTGCCTACACTGACGAGATCATCCAATGTGTGAAGCTTGTTATATCCGTCAGGATCCACATAAACAATATATGATATATTTGGAATCCTTCCGTTGGATATATATTTTTTTGCAGTGAAAACTATATCCTTAGGCGGAATGTCCTTGGGAATGGGACTTGGCACATTGTCAACCGAAAAACTTTGAGGACGGCACTGAAGAAGGTAAAGATTTTCGCCGTTGTGAGCAAACTCTATATCAATGGGCGTATCAAGTTTTTCCTTTAATGTTTTCAGAATAAGATCTATTTGCTTTACGAATACGCCGTCAGATATAAGTCCTTCAAAAGACACTGCCAGCTTGTCTTTTGAAAAATTAATGGTGAACGGCAGAGGTTTTGAAACATAGTCATTCTTAAGGACTGAAACGTATTTATGCACATTTGGGATCATGTCTCCATATTCCTTTAACAGCTCGGATACTTCAATAGTTTCAAACGTGTTTTTTTCAAGGTTTAATACATCAATTTTTTTAGGCGAATACCGCTGTATTTCTTCCGGCAACTGGTTTACCCTGAGACCGGGCTGTCCAGGGGAAACCAGTATGGGAAAATCATCGCTTAAGCGGTCAACTGCCCTTGTTCCAAGTCCGGGAACCATTCGTATCAGTCCGTCTTCGCGCTTTATTCTGGGAGACCAGCGAAATTCATTGTTGCTAAATGCAACACCGGCAAAGACAGGCATGTAGTAGCGGCCAATCTTTAACCCTACAACTTCCTGAATCATGATTCCCATTTCCTCGGAAAAATCAAGCAAGCCCTTTTCCATACGGTATTGGATTGGGTCAGGACTGAAAACTGATGCATATATTTCAATAATAGCATCCATAAGAGCCTCAAGTCTTTCCTGCTTGCTCCCCTGGTTGGCCAAAAAGAGGCTCTTGTATTTGCCTGAAAAAGAAGTACCGGCCTGGTCTTCCAGCAAGCTGGAACTGCGGACTATCAAAGGAGTGTTTCCAAAATCATCAAGAGCCATGGACAGGCTTCGGACAATTTCAGGAGGAAAATGAGAATTCTTCATTAACTGGATTATATTTGGATAATCCATTCTTATTTCATACAATTCTTTATATTTCTGCTCCTTCAATTCCTCAAGGTTGTTGTAGTGCAAAAAATCAGTCAGTGTATCGGAGGTTATATACCATGTCTTTGGAGTTTTAACTGATTGAAGCAAAGGCTTGTTTTCAGACTCTCTTTTCAGCACATGCTGGGCCAGGAATAAACCTGCGCTTTTACCGCCGAGCTTTCCCCGGCTTCCGGCAGGGAAAATGATTTTATTTACAATATCATAGAAATCGCTGATCTCGATATATTGCCTGGCAATGTTAATATAGTCGAGGTTTTCTGAAAAAAACCGGCTTATCAGGGCGGTCTTCAGCCAACGTTCAGTTGGAGAATACAGTATGTCTTTGTTTTCAATCATATTCCGGTAACGGTTTATGGCATCAACAATGCCTTTAAGCGTTGAATCTATACTGTCGACCGCTTTAATGAGGAAATAAGCCTTCTCCTCTTGTATCCACTTTTTCAGACGCAAAGATATCTCGCTGTCGCTTAAGTGTTTTGAAGCAATTTCAAATGTTTTTTCACAAATACAGGTGATGCTGCTGAGGGGCTTTTTAACTGACGGATAGTTTTGTTCAAACTTCTCGATGTGTTCATCCTTGCCAGTGCCGAAAATTTGCAGAATATCAACTGCTTCTTTTATGCCGCACCAGGACAGGTAGTTTATCATTTTTCTGCATACATGAAGCAGCATATTGTCGTCGGTGCGGGACAGCAAATCTATGATTATTTTCCATTCAGTGCTGGCAGAACCGCTGGTAAGCTGCTTTTTCGCTATTTCCCATTCGCGCAGGATTTGCTCCATCTGGCGGCGGAGAATTGTCTGACCAATGCGGTCGGCGATTGTTTTGATTAATTTGCTCTCCTTTTCAAGAAAATAGCCTTCTTCGCTTTTTGGAACTTCTTCAGTATAAATGACTTCAAGATATCCGACAACTTTGTCATCAACCTTTATATTACAGCTCTCGGAAATGGTGGAACTGCGGAAATTGGGCGTCTGAAAGCAACTGTTCTCATAAACTATCCTGGCTGCGCAGAGTTCAGGATATTGCCAACCTGAAGGTATTGTTTTAATTATACCTTCAAAAATTTCCTGCAGTGATAAACGGTTATTGTTAAGGTATTCTTCAACCTGATATAAACAGTTTAACTCTTTAGCCCGCTCTTGCAGAACGTGGAGAAGAAATTCACCGGAGTTTTCTTTTTTCATTTATTATCACCTTTTTTAATAAAATCGGAACCAAAATACAATTAAAGCAGCACATACAAAACTACAAACATATTTAACGTGCTGCTTTATTAGCGTAGATTATTTATATTATAACATTACAAAATAACAAAGTATATACTAACGTTCTCTCTTCTTTGTTCTCTATTCTCTATCCTCATTTCTCTGGCTTCTGGTCTCCAACTTCTGGTCTCTGGTTTCTGGCCTCTGGCTTCTGATCTCTGGCTTCTGGTCTCCAACTTCTGGTCTCTGGTTTCTGGCCTCTGTATCATACCCATCCTCTGCTTTTTACAGCCTGAACAACGCGGTTTACGGCTATAACATAAGCAGCGTCACGCATGTACAAATTCTTGTTTGCTGCCAGCTCATATACCGCCTTGAAAGCGGACTTCATTTTTATATCGAGCTTGCTCAGCACTTCTTCCTTTTCCCAGTAGTAGTTGGTGTTTGACTGCACCTGCTCAAAATAGCTGCATGTAACTCCGCCTGCATTGGCAAGAAAATCCGGAATGACAAATATTCCACGTTCTCTGATAACCTTGTCGGCGTTCAAAGTGGTAGGTCCGTTGGCGCCTTCCGCGATAATCTTTACCTGCCTGCTTATCGTATCCACATTTGAAGAGTTAATCTGATTTTCCAAAGCGGCAGGAATAAGAATGTCAACATCCTGTGCCAGCCAGGCGTCTCCGTCAAGAATCTCGCAGCCGAGATCCCGTGCTTTATCCTTGTCGATGCTTCCGAACGGGTCGGTAATCTGCATCAAAGCTTCAATGTCAAGGCCACTCTTTTTAACAAAAGTATATGATTTTTTGTCATTGTTGTCCCAGCATGAAACAGCAATAACGTGTCCTCCAAGATCCTGATATTTAAGGGCTGCGTATCTTGCAACATTACCAAAACCTTGAATGCTTGCAGTAGTATCTTCCAACTTTATACCCTGTTCTTTAAGGGCTTCGCTTAAAACTGCCACCAGTCCAAAACCTGTTGCTTCTTTTCTGCCCAGGGAGCCGCCCAGGCCAACCGGCTTACCGGTAATAAATCCAGGATATCTTCCGCCGAATATGCTTTCATATTCGTCAAGCATCCAGAGCATATGTTTTGCATTAGTCATTACGTCAGGCGCCGGCACATCAGAATATGGCCCGATATCCCTGGCGATTTGCCTTACCCATCCTCTGCAAATTTGTTCCTGCTCACGGTCGCTCAGATTATGGGGATCACATATTACTCCGCCTTTTCCTCCTCCCAAAGGAATATCGACAACCGAGCATTTCCATGTCATCCACATGGCAAGCGCACGTATAGTATCAATGGTCTCCTGGGGATGGAAGCGTATTCCGCCTTTGGCAGGTCCCCTGGCGTCATTATGCTGAACCCTGTATCCTCTGAATATTTTTACACTTCCGTCATCCATTCGAACCGGTATGGTGAAGTGATATTCACGTATTGGCTGGCGAAGGAGATCTCTTGTAGCCTCATCCAACCCAATAAGATCAGCTATCCTGTCAAACTGCGCCTGCGCAGTATGATAGGGATTATAATTGCCATTATTATTACCCACGATCTTGTACCCCCTGATTCTATTGTATTTCTATATATGTTTTATAAAATATATAATATGTTAATAATTTTATAACTACAGCCTTTTATTATCAAGTAAAATTTAATATAAATTCAAACATTTACATTTCAGAAAGAATCAGGGGAAAAGACAGTTTAGTTAAAGTCTATGGTAAGAGAATTGTAAATAAGAACTGAAGCTTCTCCGCGCGTCAACTTTTTATTTGCCTGGAAATTGAGATTTTTGCTCAAACCCAGTTCAGAAGACTTGTTCATTACGTTGTCAGGCCATTTTCCAGATAGCGTATTTCCATAATTTAATACCCTCAGCAATATTGATTGAGCTTCCGCAAAATTTACTTTTTCATTCGGCCTGAATGTATTGTCCTCATAACCGTTTATTATTCCGCGTTTAAATGCCACTTTAATTGTTTTATAGGCCCAATGTTTTTGTAGGACGTCTTTGAATGGCATTTCCATGTTGCTTACATCAGTGGTTTCCTCATACCCCATCATTCTTACCACCAGGGCAACAAATTCGCACCTTGTTATATCATTGCCCAGATTAAGGTTTCCGTTTTCATCACCGTGCATTATGCCGAGTTTTACGAGAGAGTTGGCGCTTTTTTCAATAACGGAGGGATCAACAGCAGCGTTTGCCTGCGTGGCAAATAACATGAAAACTGCTATCAATGCAATTAATAATTTGGATTTTCCAAGTTTTATCATCTCATACACTCCATTTTTCTTTTGTTCAAATATTTTGCTTATTTTAATTATACCACTATAAGAATTGCTTTCATCATTAAAAAATCATTACATATCTATTTCAACGTATAAATCTTGCCGTTTATACGAATTATATTCTTTAGCAGGCTAATTTTTTAATGATGAATGAAGGAGGTATTTGTATGCCCAAAACAGTAGTAGCTGTTTTTGACCACCAGAGCCACGCTGAGAATGCAGCAAGACAAATTAAAGATCAAGGACTCAGGACCGATGACATCTCAATAGTGGCTAAACAAGGTGACGACAGGGAAACAGGAATTACCGCGGAAATGAGAACAGGCACAGGACCAAGAAATGATAACATATCTGATGGAGTAATTGCAGGAGGAGTCTTAGGAGGGCTTGCCGGATTATTAATTGGCGCGGGAAGCATGGTTGTACCCGGTCTGGGAATAATTGCGGCGGCAGGGCCAATTACAGGGTTAATAGGCGGAGCAGTGACAGGCGGCATAGTTGGAGGACTTGTAGACCTTGGTATACCTGAACAAAGGAGCAGACAATATGAGACTGACATCAGGGCAGGTAAAATTTTATTCAGCATGAAGACAGACGAAGACAAGGTTGAGCAAGTAGCTTCAATACTAAGAAATAACGGCGCCATAAGCGTGGATATTTATTAAACTTGTTTAAAAAGCCTGGGGGGACTTCAACCTCCAGGCTATTAACTCTTTTGATTCTAATTATTGTTATCAGTATCAGCCGTTTCTCCGGACGTTTCTTCCGGCAATGAAGCGTTCCCATTGCCGTTGCCGTTTTGATCCTCTCCGGATGGCATGTTACCGGAGCTTTCCGTATCCGTGCCGTCTGTTTCGGACTGCGGTGGTTGTTGCTGTTGCGGCGGGTTTTCAACCTTCTTTGTTCCCCGTATGA
>DULF01000043.1 GCA_012840535.1 Clostridiaceae bacterium | reverse complement strand
TGTTTGACCTCCTGACAAAGCTGGCCGACAGGAAATGCCGGGACTATGACTTTATCATCCTTGACCCTCCGGCCTTTACCAAATCCCGCAGGACAGTGCACGACGCTGCCCGCGGATACAAGGAGATTAACCTTAAAGCCATGAAGATACTACCCCGGGGCGGATACCTGGCTACTTGCAGTTGCAGCCATTTCATGACGGATGACTTGTTCCGCAAAGTACTGGCAAGCGCAGCAAAGGATGCCACAGTATCCCTCAGGCAGATTGAAGCGCGCCAGCAGGCGCCGGACCATCCCATCCTGTGGAATGTTCCGGAAACGGACTACCTTAAGTTTTATATTTTCCAGGTCGTATGACCTGTATTTTGAAGAAGAATCAGCATATTATTAAAAATATGAAAAGCATAGGAGTGTGTTCTGTTGTTGCAATTAAAACAAAGAATGAAACACTCTTGTTTATTGAGCGTTGGCTATTTTATGTTCCTGTCTGACCTGCACGCAGTAAGGTTGTGCAAATAATTTTAAACTTCATCATACATGCTGCGGTACCGAATCCTCTGAGGGATCGCCCACAGAGCTTCGAAGCCAAATAGGTACTCCCCTTTGTATATGGATAAAAGCTTTTTTGCCAAATCCTCAGAATTTCGCTTCCTGAAATCCACATAAGTCTTTTCAAAAATGTCTGTGTCACACTCTATTTGATCCCGGCAGATAAAATAGCGGTTTTCCCTGCATATAACCGATGTTCCGATTCCTGCGCTTTCAAGGTCTTTTTTCAGGTGTGCCAGGTTTACTGCAATCAAATTTTTAATGTTATTTGAATCCGACTCCCGCCAAATGGCATTATATATTTGCTCTTTGGTAGCGCCCTGTTCGCCGGCATCAAGCAGAAAAGCCAACAGTTCCCGTGTCTTTTTTGTCCTTATTTTTATTGCTTTTTGTCTGCTCTTATCCTTATAAACGGTAAAGGCACCCAGGGTTTCAATATACACTTTATTGGGAATGTATCTTGCAAATTCCATCATACGCCTGGTGAATTCGGGCTCAATCCCGTTGTTGTATGCAAATTCAAGAACCGGGTCATAGGCTTTTCGCATCCTGAAGTATTCATATAATCCGTTATCGGAACAAAGCTTAAGATAACGCTCAGTCAATTGTATTGCCCTTTCATTGTCCTTTGCCTCTATTGCCGCCCTTGCGAGTACCCCGTATGCCAAAGACGAATGGAGCATCATTCCGGCTCCTTCACCGGCTTTTATGCATAGGTTTGCACATTTGACTGCATTCGCCGCAAATGAATGCGCCGGCAAACATTGATACAAAGTTATCTTTTTCTGAAAAAGGCAGGTATTCCGATGTAGAAAAGTCAAACTCAGGAAAGCTTTGCTTAATTGCCTCACAAAGCGTATTAGCGAACGTAAAAAAATCGTTTTCCCCGTCAAGTGACAGCCATGCGGAATTTCCCGCAGAATTCGCAATCTGCGACAATAGGGTTGTTTTTCCGTAGCCCGCGCCGGCATGTATATATGCGAGCTTCCTTGAACTCTTTAGTTCTGTATCGATTAATTCTCCGCGGACAATCTCTTTATTGGGACCTTTCGGGACTGTTAATCTCGCACTGGGTACATTAGGCATACATAACCTCTCCGTTAAAAATACCATTACATGACTTATTATAACAAAAACCAGTATAAAAGTGAAAAAATTTAACCAAATAAAATCGAAAAATATAATTTGTTAACGGTTTAGTTAATTGTCATTATCTATAATAAAAATTATAAGTCTGCTTTCGGTATTTAATATAGGGATGGATTTTAAAGGAGAGATAAATCTCATGGAACAAGATGGCAATATCCAGTATGAAGACTGTGGAACAAATGGGGAAATGTTTCCGTGTATCGGGGTATGCTGTAACAAAGACAAATCCATGTTCAAGGCTTCCTATACAATAGTTTGTCCATACTGCCGAATATTCATATCCCTTCCCTATGGACCGAGTCTAAAAACGGTTACCATTATTGAATGCTGTAAATTTGGATATGGCAGAAGGATAACTGAATTACCGGATAAGTTAACAGATAGACTTTGAGGTTTAAACATTCAGGTTAACGGATAATTTGGATGATACTCATGATATTTTTCTATTTTTGGAAATTTAAGGGGGTTAAAGATGAGAAGACGATTATTGTGCATGTTGCTTTGCATGTTCATCGTAATCAATATTGTACCATGGCAGGCCGTTGCGGAAGAACCCGGGCAGGCTATTACGGAAGCATTTGAACCAGCCTCTCAGGAAACATACGAGCCGGCCATTGCTGAATCACCTACACAGGCTTTTGCTGAAGCATCTGAACCAGCCTATGCAGAAGCACCTGAGACGGTTATTTCTGAAGCGCCTGAGACGGCTTCTGAGGTAAAGCAAAACAATAATCCTTTTTTTAATGATGTCAGTCCAAACGACTGGTTTTATGATGCAATAATGTATGCAGTTAAAAACAACATTTTTTCTGGTACTGGCAATAATAATTTTTCACCTTATTCTCCCATGACCCGTGCCATGTACGTAACGGTACTGGGACGTATTGCGGGCATTGGCAGCGACTACCCGGTTCAAGAAGGATTGTTTTCCGATGTCAAGCCCAATGCCTACTATGCACCGTATGTGATGTGGGCAGTAGAGAAAGGTATTGCCAGGGGCACAGGGAATAACCGGTTCAGTCCTGACAGCCTGCTCACTCGGGGACAGATGGCAGTATTTACAGTGCGTTTTTTTGACGCTTATGGTATTGCCTTACCTGGAAGCGCTCCCAAAAAGCTCCTGCAGATTTTGACCAGATTGCGGATTATGCCAGGGATGCAGTGATGAAATTATGGAACAGCGGCCTTTTAGTAGGGGATGAACAAGGCAACTTTAATCCCAGGCATAATGCTACCCGCGCAGAAGCAGCCACTTTCTGCGGAAGACTTTTCGACACTACCTCCAGTATCAGGGAAAACATCCAGGAACCGGGGCAAAATACTGCTTCGGACCTGGAATCTGGTACTGATTCCAATACAGGTCCTAATCCAGGATTATCAATAATGTGTCAGGGAGTCGGTTCTGACACACTTATTCTTCTTACT
>DULF01000042.1 GCA_012840535.1 Clostridiaceae bacterium | reverse complement strand
TTTTACTTCATCCACAAAGTCCATATTCACGCCAAATTTGGTTTTCTTCCCTGCCGTCACCACCTTTTCATGATGCCCGGCACCGACTCCTGGATTAAACCTTACAGCCACTTTACTGCCTGGATTGATCCTTCCGTACATTTTAAGCTGGGACAATGAATCAATGCTCACAGTTATTCCGCGCTCAATGGCAAATTTCATTTCTTCCTCGGAAACATTATTGCTTATGTAGAAAATCTCCTCAGGCTTAAAGCCTGCCAAAAGAAGCACATATATCTCGCCCGGAGACATCGCATCTGCATGCAAGCCCTCTTCACGGGCTATTTTCAAAAGCTCGAGATTAGAATTTGCTTTTATTGAAAAATTGGATTTAAAATTCGGGTATGAAACAAGGTTTGCCATTTCACGGCACCTTTGCCTGAATATAGATTCATTGTATACATATAGAGGGCTTCCATATTCTTCAATAAGCGCTTCAGGTGTTGTATTTCCATAAAAATTTGTTTTCTTGGTGTAATAGTTGTTCATTTAGTTATACCTCCATCACTCCAACAGGACAAAATTCTTTATACCATTTATATAAAAAAAAGCATAAAATGTCAAGAAGAATCGAAATCACAGTCTCCTTTGCCCGTTTTTCTCAAGCTTCTTTTTTCGTCCTTACGCTTTTCCCCTTTCTTAGTATTTCATATACACCCATCACAAGGAGAAACACCCCAAACCACTTTCTAAGGGTATTGCCGGCCATGCTGACAGCCAGCCGGGAACCGAGATATGCTCCAATAAGGCCTGTAATTATTATGGGTAAAGCGGTTTTAAAATCAATATGCTTATTTTTGATGTGTATAATAAGAGCCACTATAGCTGTTGGGATAAAGAATAAAAGATTCACGCTCTGCGCCACATGCTGCTCAGGCTTTACAAATATGACAAGCGCGGGTATCAGTATGGTTCCGCCGCCTATACCCATTCCGCTGACAATGCCTGAAACCAATCCTATAAGGAAAAGTACCATTTAAACCTCCATAATTCAGTAATATAATAATTGCCAACACCTCAGATACACTATTAAAAAAGCATCCTGAATGCCGCCAGTACCATGAATATACCAAAAATTTTCCTAAGAATATTTGCCGGACATACGTTCAGTAGTTTTGCGCCAATATACCCGCCGGCTATGCCTCCCAGCATTACCTTTATTGTAATGTCCCAGTTGATAAAATCGCTTTTTATATACATAAATGCGCTGACCAGCGTAAGCGGCAGAATGATTGATATGGCTGTAGCATGGGCTTTGTGTTCCTCTGTTTTAAGCAGCAAGACCATGGCAGGCACAGCTATTGTTCCGCCTCCGGAGCCGAAAAGGCCGTTGGCGGCGCCTGTAACAATACCTATCAGTACGCTTTTCAGATATTTTTTTACGGATTCAAGCCTTCCCTTCATTTGTCAACCACCGAAGCCTATTTGTACCGGCAGGTTATTTTCACCCTTGAGAAGTATGTTTTGTTTAATTCTTATTTTTTATACTTTATTGAATTTTATTTATTTGATATTATTATGGTATTAAACATAAAAAAATTGTATAATAAATAAATTTTTGTATATTTTCAGATAAGATAGGGGGTCTTGGAAATTTTAAAAAAATTTTTGATTGTGCTGTTAATTTCAATAACAGTCCTTTTTGTACCTTTTACCTGCCCTTTAACCGTTTCTGCAGCCCAAAAAGAATTTCACGTAACTGATTACCAGGTTTATGTTGTTGTAAACAAGGACGGTTCTGCAATTGTCTATGAGTTTATTACATATGATTTTGACGGCGAGTTTAACGGGGTGTTCAGAGATATCGACTTGTCCGGCACTGGCGGAATTGAGTATGCAAGGGTATTTGTTGAAAACAATGAAGGAAGAAAGGATTTAAGGCGTGACAACTCGGAAAAGCCAGGTACCTACACGTTCATTACTGAAGGCGTCATGGCAAAACTTAAAGCATTCGAGCCTTCACGCAATGAGTCCAAAACATTTATTTTCGAATACAAGCTCCTTGACGCAGTCACAAAATATAACGATATTGCCGAGTTCAACAGGAAAATGATAGATACCGGATGGCAGGTACGTCTTGAAAACATCTGCATAAAGGTAATAATCCCCGAAGGTGCCGGAACGGAAGACATAAAAGTATTTGCCCATGGACCGCTTACAGGTGTTTCAAAAATCCTGGACAAAACAACCGTGGAATTTACCGTTCCATATGTGGATCCCGGCACTTTTGTTGAAACAAGGGTTTTATTTCCTCCTGCAATCGTCCCAGATGCACGGAAAATTATTCAAAAAAATGCTCTCGAAGAAATTATGAAAATGGAAGCTGAACTGGCGGAGGAAGCCAACAGGCAGAGGGAGGAAGCAAGGAGATACCTACAGGAACAAGAAGAGAAGAGGTTGAAAAAAGAGGCCATGTTCAGGCGGCTAAGGCCTGTTGGAAACATATTAACCGCTGTTTTGTTCGTTCTTTGGTTTTTTATAATAACCAGGATTTATCTTAAGTATGATAAAGAACTCAAACCAAGTTTCCAGGGTAAGTATTACAGGGAGCTCCCCGGGGATTACACGCCGGCTGAAATGAGCTACCTTATGTCGTCAGGCACCTTGAATCCGCAGGATATAATGGCAACTCTGTTGGACCTTATACGTAAAAAACAGCTGGTCTTAAGCGCTGACAAGCAGCGGAAGAAAGGGCTTTTTGGCACAAAAGAGTCATACAGCTATGTAGTTTCAAAAAATGACAACGCGCCTGATATTAAGCTGAAAGCGCATGAAAATTTCCTGATTGACTGGTTCATAAACGATATCGGAGACGGCCAGGCTGTGTCCTTGGAAGAAATCAAGGAATACGTAAAAGACAGAAACAATGCTCTTCATTTTAAATCCAAATTTGACAATTGGTGTGCCAAAGCGGTAAGTGAGGCTGAAAAGCTGAATTTCATTGACAATTCTACAAAAAAAGGCACCATTTTAGGTGTAATTATCGGACTAATATACCTTGCTGCCGGGATATTGATTATAGCTTTTCTTTATGCTCCTTTTGCAGCAGCATTAATAGTTCAAGGCATAATTTTGTTAATTTACTCATTAACCATAAAGAGACGTACCGCTTACGGCAACGAGCAATATAACATGTGGCTGGCTTTTAAAAGGTTCTTAAAGGACTTCAGTAACCTGGAAAAGGCCCAGATACCTTCTATAGTGCTGTGGGAGCATTATCTCGTATATGCTGTTTCCCTCGGAGTCGCGAAGGAAGTAATCAAACAGCTTCCGCTCGTATTCACGGAAAGCGACCTCAACAACACCAATCTTACATTCCTCTATGTGGGAAATTACGGCCGCTTTTCAGATTTTAACAATGTGTTTAACAACACTTTCAGTTCAGTTGAAAATTCAATAACCAAAGCGATTGAAATCGCAAACTCGGTTAATTCATCTGCGTCAGGCGCAGGAGGCGGTTTCAGCGGCGGAAGCTCCGGAGGCAGCGGCGGCGGAGGAGGCGGCGGTGCCTTTTAGTGGTATGCGCAGACAGCAAACAAAACCGAATTTTAAGCTGACCGGTATATGAAATATTTTTATTTAACATACATTAATTAAACACTGGAGGTATATTTATGGTTATAGCATTAATCATTATCGCGCTTGTTGTTATTTACGTAATTGCAGCATACAA
>DULF01000041.1 GCA_012840535.1 Clostridiaceae bacterium | reverse complement strand
TATACTGGCTTTGTAGCCGAACTTGCTTAAGAAATTGAACTCTTGTTGAACCGCCGTATACCGAACGGTACGTACGGTGGTGTGGGAGGACGGCTAATCAAATAATGATTAGCCTCCTACCCGATTTTTAATTGCTTCGCTTATAATTCCGGAACAATTCTTTCTTCTTTATTTAAGAACCTGCTTAAAATAGCGCAAGCCTCTGCCCTTGTGGCATTTCTATGGAAACCGAAGCTCCCGTCCGGGAATCCGGTAATGATACCTGAAGCAAATATTTTTACAGATGTTTCCCTTTCCTCCGGATTCAGGGTTTCATAATCGGATATCCTTGATGAATACTCTTCAAGGTTTTCTACAGTCTTTTCTTCACCCTCTGCTCTTAGTATCATCCTGGCCATTTCTCCTCTGGTTATAGGCCTGTCATAATTATCAAATTCGTCCTTGTAAATTATTCCAAGCTCAATAGCTTTATTTATGAAATTTTTTGCCCAATAATCACCTTTTACTGCGCGTAAATCATGTCCCATTGCCTTTATAAGTATTTTTATAAATTCTGCTACTGTAATATTTCCCAAAGGCCTAAAGGTTTTATCAGGGTAGCCGCTGATTAACCCGTCTCTGGCAAGCTTTGTAACATTGTTGTAAAACCAGTCTGAAGTTTTTATGTCAGAGAAATTTGTATTGTTTCCCTCTTTTTTTGCCTTCAGGTAATCTGCATCGTACCAAATTACCTCTCCTCTTATAAGAGCCCAATATGCAGAGTAGTAATTATCTTTTCCTATAAAATCATTTAACACAAAACTTAAATCATTAATGGAAATATAGAGCGTTCCGCCTTTATTAAACAAAGTGATTATCCAATCCTCATACGGTTTCCCATTAAAATAGATTTTTGGTAATTTATATGTTATGGTATCAAATTTTTTGGGATATTCTTCGTCAAACACTATCTTTATAACTCCTTTATCTGACCTGATTTTCATAACCTTCTTATTCATATCCAGTGAAACCGAGTATCCCATGAATTCTAACATTTCTTTAATAGGTACGACGGCTCTGTTACCGTCACCATAAACTTCACCATTTATGTGTGGCCTTTTTCCTTTTTCAAAAACCAGTTCATAATCATTATAAAACGCGTCAAGCTCGATTATTGGATCATCATACAGGATTACCTCGACCCCGTTGTCAGTGATATTCCTTCTGGCATGCTTTCTGTAAAAAATCCACGATAATTGGTCATACCTAATGTATACCTTTCCGTTTATTCTTTTGGTATAAACTATATTCATTACAGCTTTAAGCTCAATACCATTTACAATTATAGTATCAGTTTCAGGAGGAAAAACCACTTTACGGTCATACTTGGGATTTATTACTGTAACATTGCCCGTTGCCTCATCGTAACTGTAAATGCCGCCAAAATACTCAACTATTGGTTTTAAGGGTATCAGATAGTCATAATAGCCTGTTTCTTCAATCCAGCATTTGATTGGTTGGAAGTCTTCAGGAAATTCAATGACCTTATCATTATCTTTTACAATAAAGGTTTCATATGTTTGTGCATGAGCCGCACAGGAAAAAGTTAAATTGACACCTGCAAAGCAAATAAGCAATAAAACTGTCAATATCTTTCTCATAACTGCCTCCTTCAAAAAATGCTGTTTTACGACACTAAGTATAATAAAAAAAGGATTTTATGGCAACAGATGATAAATGTTGACAGGAACAGGATATTGTTCTGGGCCGCAGACTTAAATATTATTTTACAATCCTTAAGGAATTAAGTCCCGAGGAACTTGAAAAAATGATAGAGGAAAAGCTCAGAGCACATGGTAATACGGAAGATGAAATCGTTAAGAGACTGGAAGAAATCAAAAATACTGTCAGAAGGCCTGTTTACGTGGAAGGTACACCCGGCGAAAATGACATAAAAGCTGAGGATGCTGTTGAAATTGCAAAGTCGGTTATTAAAGAAAAGTATGCTTTGACGGACGAGACTCTTGACCGTTTCAGTGTCCATACGGGATTTAATGTAGCTGATCCCGAACATCCGACATGGCATATTACCTTCAGGCCGGCAATTCAGTCGGATTTTGCTGAGATTGGCTGCTACTACGTCGTTCTTGACGCGGCTGACGGTAAAATTATTAAGATTATGTCTGCAGCTGACAGCGTAGGATAGTTGGAAATCGGACAGTGAAAAGCCGGGGATTAAACCCGGCTTTTTAACTTTCACAGAACTATAAAAACGGGCTAACATATTTCAACATCCGCTGCAATTAATTTTTTGGCTTTTCCAAAATACACACAACCATTTTTACAAAGCCTTCTTTAAGGAAAGGAATTCGGCAAAGAGGCTTCAAGAAAGAGCGCAGAGGAACTTCATTATAATAATAGATATCAAACTCAACCTGCTCTAGCAGGCTGCAAAATTTTTTTATTGTCATTTTATTAATGTATGAAAAGTATTCCCTGCCTGTTTCATCGGTTGATATTCTAAAACTAATTCTCTTGTTTCCGTCAGGAAGATCCTTTACCAAATCCTTGTAAACTTTTATGAGGGTTTGGTCACTGAAAAATACGTGAATCCATGGAAAGCCTATGGCATCACTTAGATGGGCGCCGTAGGGATGATAATAGGGAGGGAAATTTATATAAAGCCGGCTCCCAGGCTTTAACACCCTGTAGCATTCCTTTAAAACGGCTAAAGGTTTGTCCACATGTTCCATTGCATCGTTCATTATGATGGTATCGAAGAAATTATCTTCAAACTCCATCCTTGCCGCATCTCCCAGTACAAACTGAAATAAATGCTCCATACCTTTTTGCCGCGCTAAAGCATTTGCTTCATCTTCATACCATTCCACCACATCCATGCCATATATCTTTCTGACTCCTTGGGAAGCATAATATAGGGTTTTTCCTGCTGCACCACATCCAATATCCAATACTATTTTATCCTTAAACATTTCTTCCTTTGAAGTTTTGTCAAGGTAAAAGCGGATCGTATCCTGCCCGCGTTTGTACTGCCATTCGGCATAGGTATCTTTTCCTTCATTCTGCATATTAAAAGGATGTTGCGGTACAGGCAGCAATTTGCTTACTGCTTTGCATATTACTGTGCTAAATTCCATACTATACACCTTTTTTACCTATATAACAATTAATAATTTAATAATAACAATATTGTACAAGTTTAAAGCAGGTGTGTCAATGAAACAGGAAATTGGACGACCCAAGACAAGGGGAACGTTCCATGCATTGGCTTCTCTTATAAGAATGAATTAATAAAGTGGTTAAAGTTACTATTCCATATTTGGCAAGGCTGTTCTATAATTATGTATACCAACAATAAATGGTGAATTAAATATTATGTTTTGGGCAGTTGTTCAAATTTTGCTAGTTCAGAGGGGTTATTGTGGAATTAAGAACCGTAATGTTAATGATGGCGACAGGGTCGTTTATATATGGAATATTATTGATGTTGTTTAAATTTAATAATAACAACCTGCTAAAAGTTCCTTTCTGGATTGTGGCAAAAATTTTACAGGGTACCGGATCCTTAATGCTTTACTTCAGGACAAGCACTTTTGACGGTTTAACAATGCTGGCAAATATTATTTTAGTATTAGGCTGCGCCTATGAAGCGTGGACTATCCGAATTTTATCCGGTCAACTTGTAAAACGCAGGCAGCATATTTTAACATCTGTTGGGGTTATTGCAGTATGTTCGGTAACGGTTTTTTTGGACAGGCCTTACCGGACAGGATTGGTTTTTCTTATCCAAAGTGTTTTTTACTTTTTGCCTAGTTTATTCCTGTTTAAAAAATCAAAGATGAAATTATCGAAGCAATTGCTTTTGGCTGTATGTTATTGTATAACCGGATCGGTATTTTTGATAAGCTCCATAATATGTTTAGGTTTTCCTGAGTTTGCCTTAGGCCTGGGCGGCAGTGCCATATTCGGGGTGATACCAATAGTGAGCTTTTGTATATTTTTAATAAGTGGATTTATTTTACTTATGCTTGCTAAAGAAAGAAGCGATATGCAGATACTTGAAATTCAGAAAGCCTTGAAAAAAAGCGAAATCAGGTTCCAGCAAATAGTGGAGACAGCCATTGAAGGAATTCTCATTTTCGATGAGAATTACAGGATTACCTTTGCAAATAAAAACATGGCTTCAGTTCTTGGATATACAGTTGATGAAATGATAGGAAGGTCATATATTTCTTTTTTTCCAAAGAACCATCTGGATGTATATTATCATCAGGAGTCTCTTAGAAAAAAAGGTGAAGGCTCAGTTTATGAATGCTGCCTTCTGACAAAGGATGGACGTAAACACTGGTTTTTGGTTTCTGCAAAAGCGATTGTAGATGATTTTGGAAAATTTGAGGGCTCTTTTGCCATGTTGACGGACATAAATGAAAGAAAGGAAATGGAACTGTCACTTGAAGAATCCAATCGCTGGTTGACAGAACTAAGCAACAAGGACTTTCTGACTGGAATAGCAAACAGAAGACGCTTTCACGCTACTCTGGAACATGAGTATTCCAGGCTTAGACGTTCAAACTCCAAATTATCAATCATTTTGTTGGATATTGACTTTTTTAAAGAATATAATGATTATTACGGTCATGTAGCGGGGGACGAATGTTTGCGCCAAGTAGGCGGTGTATTGGGAAACTGTATAAACCGGTCTGTTGATTTGGTTGCCCGTTATGGAGGAGAAGAGTTTGCCTGTATATTGCCTGATACGGATATTCACGATGCAGTGAAAATAGCTGAAAGGATGAGGCAAGGAATTCAGGACCTGAAAATTGAGCATAAAAAGTCTCTTGTTTCTGAGTTCGTAACTGCAAGCTTTGGAGTAACTACGGTCCAATATTCACCGGAGATCTCCCTTGAGGAAATTATATCCACGGCTGATAAATTGTTGTACAAAGCCAAAGTTTCAGGCAGAAACAGGATAGAATATTAAGCATGTGGATTTGATTCTTTTGAAATAATTAAATTATATGTTATAACCGAATAAAAATGTATTAAAAGGAGTGGGAGTATGGCTATATTTGTGAGGCATAAAGAGAGCGATAAAATATATGTTCTAATTGGTACGGGCTATGGCGCATACAAATCTGCTACGCCAAGTTTTCTAGGAGGGAACCTGTTTCCCCGCGAAGAGGAAGGAGAAATACCTGTTGCTGCTGTAGCTGATGAAAGAGGAGAAATTCAATGGTTTTACACTGATGAGTTAAAAGTAATCGAAATAGACGGGATAGAAATCAGCAAGGTTTTTGAAAAACATAATAAAAAAGAACCGGGAAATTTAACAGGGCATGCTAAGGAAGTTTGTCCTGCTTGTTTTACTGAAATCTCGGAGAAAGACACTGAGTGCCCTTCGTGTGGCCTGGTATTCCAGATCGAAGACGATTAGAGAGCGGATTGACACATTGCCGCTATACATTGCAACTACATATA
The DNA here is from genome assembly GCA_012840535.1 of Clostridiaceae bacterium. Classification (GTDB taxonomy): domain Bacteria; phylum Bacillota; class Clostridia; order Acetivibrionales; family DUMB01; genus DULF01. The sequence goes on along the minus strand of DULF01000041.1, from coordinate 14,770 downwards.
CCTTGTCTGACATTCTATTTATTAATTATTAACTTTGAATTTTCTAAACACCTGTTCTTATATCAACCATCAGCCGTAAGATTATATTACATATTACTATAGCTTTGTCGCGCTATAAGCAACAAAACTATTGACGCTATAATAATTTTTAATTAAAATAATTAACATACGAAACTATTTATATTAGAAACTTAATAATACCAGGAGGTAACCCACATGAAACAGCAAAAAGGATCCCGCCTTTTATATTCATGCTTGAATATGAGGAGACAGTTAAACAAACTGATAAGCAATGGCAACCTGTCTCAGGGCGAATATTTCGTTCTGCGGAATATATGGTTTTCAAATACTGATTTGTCAGGCTGCGATAAACAAGATTACATCAGAGCTGCAGACCTGTCTGACATACTTGAGTTGTCCCGCCCGTCCATTACGCGTATCCTGAATTCCCTGGAAAGTCGGGGATTTATTGTACGAAGCATTGATAAAAAAGACAGAAGAAGCATTAACATTGAATTGACTGAAGCAGGCATTGAAGCTCTCGAAAATGCAAACAGGAAGGTTTTGAGCATTGCCGAAAGACTCGTTGAAGTGTTGGGTGACTCCGATACGGACAAATTAATTGAATTAATTGATAAACTTGCAGACATTTACAAAAAAATGCTTGACGAGAAAGAGGACGGAAACGATGAAAAAAAGCAAGAATGATAAGCTTGCTAAACTGATTATATTGATTTTAATTGTTTGTATTGCTGCAGTAGGAATTTGGCACCTGATTAAAAATATCGGAGTCAGGGCTTATGCTAAAAACAGATTGGGGATTGGTGAAAACAGCAATATTGAACATTTAAACCAACTAAACAGCAACTGGACGCTGCCGGAGAATTATACCTTAGAAATCAAAGAAGTCAGGGGAATAGCAATGGAATGGCTGCAGACAAAGGATACCAAGCCTGACAAGGCTATTCTGCAACTTCACGGGGGAGCGTATACTCGCTCTTTGAAGGATAACGGCATAACATACCGGCGTGCAGCGTTACAATATGCCAGGATAAGCGGAGCCGGAGTTCTGACTGTCGATTACCGGGTTGCCCCGGAACACCCTTATCCCGCAGCGCTAGAGGATGCTGTACTTGCATACAAATGGCTTTTGGAACAGGGATATCCTTCGGAACGCATCATTATAGCAGGTGACTCGGCAGGTGGCGGACTTGCGCTTGCGACAGCCCTCTATATCAGGGATCATGACATGCTGATGCCCGCAGCCTTGATAACAATGTCAGCATGGACAAATCTGAATTACAAACGCTGGACTTCGCCATATATAGGAAATGACCGCGCAGACAATCCTTATATTTCACCTGTTTATGGAGAGTTTGATGGCTTTCCTCCCATGCTCATGCAGGTAGGTGGAGATGAAATGCTTTTAAACGATACCATTGAGGTTGCTCAAAAAGCCAAAGAAGCAGGGGTTTCAGTCAGGCAAACAACATACCCGGGCATGTTTCATGTGTTCCAGATGCTGTTTCCGGAGATTCCTGAAGCTAATGAGGCATGGGACGAAATTGAGGAATTTATAAAGGAAATTTGCTCTGAAAAGTAGGAGGATAAATTATGGCATTAATAGAAGTTAAAGATTTATCAAAAGAATACAAAATAAGCGAGCACACAAGCCAGCAAGTGTTGAAAGGCGTGGATCTCGCCATGGACAGGGGGGAATTTATTGCAGTCATCGGGGAATCAGGTTCAGGAAAATCTACCCTTTTAAATATCATCGGCGGATTGGACTCAGATTACAAAGGTAGCGTCAGGATACGCGGGAGGGATCTTAAGGATTTTACTGAAAAAGAATTGGATGATTACAGAAAACTGAATATAGGATTTGTATTTCAATCCTTTAATTTAATTCCTACTTATACTGTTTTTGAGAATATTCTTGTTCCTGCTGATATGACAACCATGCCTGAAAAAATAAAAAAGGAGAAGGCGTATAAGCTGATTTCAAGGCTGGGGCTTGCTGGTCTGGAGGATAAAATGCCTTCATCCCTTTCCGGAGGGGAGAAGCAGAGGGTGGCAATTGCTCGGGCGCTTATGAACGACCCGGATATTATATTGGCAGACGAGCCGACAGGTGCGCTTGATAAAAAGAATGCTGAGAATATTATCACGCTGCTGAAGTCTATTGCTGCAGAGGGAAAGCTGGTGGTTGTTGTAACGCATTCCCCAAAAGTGGCTAATCAGTGCAATAGGATTGTTCGTATTGAATACGGAACTATTTCACATGACAGCGGAATATCTGTAAAGAGTTACACGGAAGATAAGAAAGAAACTGGGGGAATTACCTCAAGGAGCCTCGGAATCTTGCGTTCTTTTTCAACTGCTTACAAGAATATACGCAAAAATAAGTTAAGAAATATTTTGGTTTCATTGGGGACCGGCATAGGGATATTTTCGGTTGTTGCGCTTATGTTTCTGTCAAAAGGCATTGGGAATTATATAACGAATCAGATGTATTCACAAACAAATCCTTTATTGATTGAGATTACAAAGCAGGGGGTATCTGATATTGCAAACAGGCGTTATACTTCCTTTGCGAATCTTGAACCTTTTGACGACGGAGATTTAAAACAGCTTTCTGAAATTGCAGGGGTTGTTTCCGTAGAAAAAGGCAGTATTATTATTGGTTCCACTACATTGTCGGTAGAAAACCGGAAAGAGAACATTGCAGTGCTGTCCACTTTAAACAGCAGTTTTTCCCAGGATATAAAAACCGGAAGTTTGCCTGGAAAAGGAGAGATCCTTATAAGTGAATCTGTGGCTGATGCGATTTGCGTGGATTATACTGAGCTTATCGGAAAGAAAGCCGCGTTGACCATCAGAAACGATGATACACAGGAAGTAATCAATGAAAAGGCTTTTACAATCAGTGGGATTGTTGAAAACGATGGAAGCGCTGCAAGCCGGCTCAAAACGGTGCATGTAAATTTCGAAGACATTGCCGGGACAAATGGAGGCAAGGACACACTGCCAGTCAACATACTCCATTTAACTGCTTCAAGTCAAGACAATGTTGATTTTATCAAATCTGAAGTTACAAGGTTAGGGTTTAATATAAACAGCCGCGATTCTGCAATAAAGAGAATTATTTCCTTTATTGACACAGTTTCTGCAGGGCTTACAGGAGTTGCCGCTGTATCACTTGTTGTATCAGGCATAATGATACTGGTTATTTTGTTCATCAGCGTTGTGGAAAGGACAAAGGAAATCGGTACACTCCGCGCCATAGGGGCGAGAGCTGCCGATATCAGACGCATATTTTTGTCTGAGGGCACGCTGTTGGGAATAGGAAGCGGGATTACAGGTATTTTGATTGCGGTGATTGTAAGTGGAGCAACTAACAGGATCCTATACAGGATTACAGGCACAAAACTAATTGCAATAAATCTTCCCAACATTTTTACCGGCATTTTAATCAGCGTTGGTATAAGCACGCTGGCAAGCCTGATTCCTGCTGCAAAAGCATCAAGGTTGGATCCTGTTGAATCGCTAAGACATGAATAGAAAAGGGGAGAGTAGAATTATATGGAGAAGGATTTCCATATGATACCTGTTAAGGATATGAAAGAAGCGAGGTGGATAGCAGAATCCCTGGAAAAACCATGGAGCCGCTCAAAGAATGCCAATTATGCGGCAGCAGTAATCCCTCGTGGATTTGCAGCATATGCTCGTATTTTCCATCCGGCATATTTAAGAAATGAAGATAGAGAGGTGACATGGTCTGAAGTTGTGAAACATACTGGGCGGATGCCACATTCTCAGATGCAGTGGCACACTATTGCCAATTTTAAAAATTCAGACACAAACTTTAATGGACTGATAGAACCGTACACAGGCCGTCTTCCGGAAAGACAGGCGAAAGCATTGACAGAGATATTATGCAAATATACAAATACCCCAGGAAACTGCTATTTCGCCATATGGGACGGCTGGAACTTTCCGAATATGGAAAAGCTTCGAAACCATACGGTGAGCTTTCAATTACAAGACCGCAACTATTACTTAATGAAGGGAGATATTTTCGCTGCTGTAAACGATATATCATCATTTTCTCTGCATGCTCCAGGCATATGGTGGCCAGAGGACCGCACCTGGTGTGTGGCGACTGAGGTTGATATGATGTGGACATATGTCGGAGGAACAGAGTGCTGTATTGATGAAATCCTTATGGAGAACAGGTTGGAGGCTTTTCTGGCGACACCTGACGACCGGGCTGATGTTTACGGTGATGAGATTAATACTGGTTGAAGGGTATTAAAAGGGTATTTAAAAAGGAATATCAGTGTTAATCATAGAATTAAAAGTGCAAAGTAGTCGTTTTATATTTTTATTTTGTAAGTTTTTAACTAAGATATTGGTTTTTGGCCGCAATTATGTTTAAATAGTTTTATAATGGAGATAGATTGCAATTAGAAATGCATAATGTATATATGAATATATACAGAGCATTATTGGCTGGAGGCGAAAAAAGAGCTATATGAATATACTGATCGCAGACGACGAAAATGACATACGAAACTTAATAAAAATCAGTCTTGAGGAAAACGGATACACAGTTCTTACTGCGCAAAACGGAAAGGAAGCATGGGATATCCTTACGACACAAGACGTACATTTGGCAATCCTTGACGTGATGATGCCGGTCATGGACGGATTCAACCTTCTCCGTAAAATACGGGAACACAGTACACTGCCTGTTATCTTCCTGACCGCAAGAGGAGACGACATGGACAAGGTTCTGGGACTCGGACTGGGGGCGGACGACTATCTTGTCAAACCATTTTCAATTGCTGAGTTAGTAGCCCGTGTGGGAGCGCAACTGAGACGAAATAATGAGTATCTTTCACAAAAGGGAAAACCCAATGCAAATATCACATATGGGAATTTGTCTATAGACAAAGAAAAGTGCTGCGTATTTAAGGACGGAGAGCCGATTGAACTGAGCGCAAAGGAATACAAACTGCTTTTGCATTTTATCGAACACCCGGAAAGGGTTTTTACAAAACGGCAGCTTTATCAAGCGGTATGGGACGAGGAATACTATTATGACGACAACACCATAATGGTGCACATCAGTCGAATCAGAAACCGGATTGAGGATGACCCGCAAAATCCAAAGTATCTTAAAACCATTCGCGGCATCGGATACAAGCTCCATTATACTGGAGAAAAGCCATGAAAAGAAAACTGTCCAATCAATTTCTCAGAAATTTTCTTGTGATATTTTTTCTGACGATACTGGATACAATACTCGCATTTGTGTTGCTGTCCTTAGCCAGTGGTTTGATTTCTGGTTCACTTGCAAAAAACCGGTATCCCGCAAGCGCAATTATCAAAGAGGATTATAATCAGATCGACGCATCCGCTGTCGTGCAAAGCGGCGGCGGTGTACAGGTTGTGGACAAGGAATACCGCGTCGTTTATTCGAGGGGTCTTGACACCATCGGGAAGGATAAACTGACCATTGAGGAATTTACAACATTTTTAACTGAAAGCAAAAGCAGGCCTTGCCATTACGACATACTTTATCAACCTAGTGGCGGATTCTGGCTGATTGTTACTTTTCCTACTTCCATCCGGCTGGATTTTTCCCTGGTTCACAATAAAGAAGCCGCTTCCGGTGATTTTATGCGAGCGGGCTTGGTAATTGCTTTCGTAGTTCTTGTTTACCTTCTGATACTTGCACTTTTTACCTTTATTTATTCAAGGATTACAGCGGCGAGCATAACCGTACCTTTGAAAAAGCTTTGTGACGGCACGAGGCTTTTACGGGAAGGTGATTATTCCGCACGGGTAGATTTGCGTCTTAAAAATGAGTTTGCCGAACTTCAGAACACCTTCAACGACATGGCTGCCCGGATTGAGCATGAGATTTCCTTGCGAAAAAAGTCAGAGGAGGACAGGCGGCGGTTGATCCTCGACATTTCCCATGACCTTAAAAATCCTATGTCCAGCATACAGGGCTATGCTGAGTTGCTCATGAATAAGAAAGGCATGACCGGGCAGGAATATGAAGAATACCTAGAGATTATTCTAAATAACAGTAAAAGGGCTAATCGGTTGCTTACGGAGTTGTTTGAACTTTCTCAGATGGACAGCCCGGAATTTTCATTAAAGCTGGTAAGAACAGACATCTGCGAATACATCCGGCAAATATGCGGCGAGCTTGTGCCGCAGCTGGAGCGCGAAGGGTTCAAATATGAATTCGATATTATCGAAGAAAGCGTTTTTGTTCTGCTGGACACCGACCGGTTCAGCCGGATTATTCAAAACCTAGCGAATAATGCAATGCGGTACAATCCGAAGGGAACAATGATTGCCGTTAGCCTGACGGTGCAAAATAATCAGGTGGTGATTGATTTCAGCGATGATGGGATTGGAATTCCAGCTCATCTTGTGGACAACATATTCAAGCCTTTTGTCCGGGTGGATGGCTCGCGCAATTCCAAAACCGGCGGCAGTGGATTGGGGCTTTCCATAGCAAAAAAAATTGCCGAGGCCCACGGAGGGGACTTGACGCTATGCCTCAATGAGAACAAAGGTAGTACCTTCCGAATTACAATTCCCAAGATTTAAGAAACGATTTAAGGTAGATTTAAGGTTAATATCAGCTGTATTACAGGTTTGATTGCTATGATAGTAATGTGCCTGAAATGCAGCTGTTTTTTATTGGGAGATGATTAGTATTGAAGTATGAACCGACTCGTTTAGAAATTTTTTTGACCAGGCTTGCATTTCTTCTTTACGGCAAGTCTGTCTACCAGGCATTCGCAGACTGCTTGCCCTTTAACGGTAATGAGCAGGTGCTTGATTTCGGGTGTGGCATGGGAACAGTTGCGTACTATGCTGCAAGAAAGCTGCCCAACGGACAACTGACCTGTCTGGATATTTCCGAGCGATGGTTGAATGCCTGCCGCAAAACTCTACGAAGATATAGGAATGTCATTTTTCTGAAAGGGGAATCCCAGCTACTTGCAAATGAAAGCTTTGATGTAGTGTACTGCCATTTTGTATTACACGATATTTCGGATAGTGAATTGGAAAGAGTCATTCCTGCGTTGACTAAGTCTCTGAAACCCGGCGGTGTACTTGTTTTCCGCGAACCGCTAAGTAATACGAAAAAAATAAGCGTTATTAAATACCTGATAGAGCAAAACAGACTAATCCCCAAGAATAGTCGCATTACTGATATTCCGGTGATGGGTAACGCTCTTGAAAACGTATACATTAAGCAATAATGGAGGTTTACTATGATTCAGACATTATTATTTCTTGTTTTGACTGTTTTAATGGTTGTTGCGCTTATAGAAATCCTGCTTCTGTCAGCTTATTGTGTCATTGCTCGCATAAGGAAAAAGATGAATCCAAACCTGCTTATTCGTATAAAGAAAACAGCGATATTTTTCGCTGTGGTGATGATATTGAATGTGGGGTTGATTATTCATTCACAACTCACCGCATCCACTCCACATATCGTTGATGGAAATGGAAACAAGCCCGAAAACAGCATTGCTGAGCTTAAAAAACTTGAACTGAACGGCAGGAAGCAATGGATCAGTTTAAGAGGATGGAATAAAGACGCGCCAGTTTTGCTCTTTTTGGCAGGTGGCCCCGGCGGTACGCAGATGGCAGCGGTGAGGCATGAACTAGCGGAACTTGAGAAGCATTTTGTTGTAGTCAACTGGGATCAGCCAGGCTCCGGAAAGTCTTATTATGCAGAAAAAACGGAAAACATTACAGCAGAAACCTATATTCAGGATGGTTACGCCCTTACAGAGTACTTAAAGGAGCGCTTTTCGCAGGAAAAAATTTATCTGATGGGTGAATCGTGGGGCAGCGCATTGGGGATTTTCCTTGTTAACAAGTACCCGGAGTCCTATCATGCATTTATTGGCACAGGGCAAATGGTGGCTTTTGCCGATACTGAGCGGATGGATTATGAGAAGGCTCTGGAAATTGCGAAATCCAAAGGAAATACCACTGTTACAAAGCGTCTTATAGCAAATGGCAAGCCACCCTATTACGGAAAGGATATGGTATGGAAAAGCGCAGTTTACTTAAATTATCTCGGCGCTTATATGGCTGAAAATCCCGAAATTCATAATTCCGGCTATAACACTTTACGGGACATCCTTTCCTCCGAATACGGGCTGCTTGATAAAATTAACTTTTTTCGAGGTATCATCAACACATATAATCATGTTTACCAGCAGCTTTATACCATTGATATGAGGACGGATTATACAAAACTTGATGTGCCTGTCTATTTCCTTCTGGGCCGGCATGATGTCAATGCCCCAACAGTGCTGGCCGAGGAATATGTGCAGGCTCTGGATGCACCTGATAAAAGAATTGTATGGTTTGAGCATTCCGGCCACAGCCCATGGATCAACGAGCCGGTAAAGTTTGTAAAGGAGGTATTGTCATGTTTTTTGGAAAACAAAACGCAAGAATAAAAAGGATTCAAAATATGCACCCAATTGTTTTTCTGCCATTGGTGATTACCATTATTATAGCGGTTTCGGCCTGCTCCGTACCAAAGGGCAGCATTGTGATTCTTGAGAATCCGAATGGAACAGGATTCAATATGGATTTCAAAAAGTGGAACTCAAAAGATAAGTGTAAATTATACCTTAACGAGGGCGATGAGTTACAGGTTGAAGTTGTCCATGAAGTCGGAGAAATTGATCTTACAATCATCGGCAAAAACGGTAGTGAACCATATACGGGGAACAACCTTGAATCAATCGCATTCACTGTAGCAGTATCTGAAACGGATGAATATGAAATTCGAATCACCGGTAAAAATGCAACCGGAAAGGTTACGGTCAAAAAAGCTTAAAACAGCGCAGAATAAATAGCTTCTGTCTACATGTGTGGTACTGGCAGCATCAATTATTAAATAAAAGCAATGAAAAAAGAAAGGATGATAAGAATGAAGTTATGTGACTATAAGTGTGTCTGGATTTGGGGCTTGCGTAAATCCTTTATCAAAAAACTGAACGAATACGGCAGGGACGGCTGGGAACTTGTACAGGTTGTCTCGGGTTGGTATTATTTTAAAAGAGAGTTAAAACAAAAAACATAATATATTATTAAATTATTCCACTTACCAGGACAAGATTTACTTCATTACTGTCTTGACAAAACAATCTATTTGACTATAAGATTAATTATAGTCAAATAGATTGGTAGTGATGTAATGCCGAAGACTTTTTCAGATTATGAACGGGAATATATCAAAAAGAGATTGATGGAAGAGGCGAAAAATTGCCTGAAACTGTATGGGATAAAGAAAACCACAGTAGACGAGCTTGTAAAGAGGGTGAATATACCTAAAGGGACATTTTACCTTTTTTTCGAGTCAAAAGAAATTTTATTTTACGAAGTGCTTTGCTCGTTTCATGATGAATTGCAAGCTGGTTTGATGTGTGAGATTGAGACTCTTGACGGGCATGTATCGGCGGACCGGTTGACTGAACTGTTGCTTGAGCTATACAAAAGAATTGAAGGGTCATTTTTGTATAAGCTGATCACAAGCGGCGATCTGGAGTTACTCATGCGTAAGCTGCCTCCGGGTATAGCAAACGCACACGCAGAGAAGGACGATTTCAGCATCGAACAGCTTATTTCAATGATTCCCGGCATAGCCAACAATAACATCAAAGTGTTCAGTGCCGCTATGAGGGCAATCTTCCTGTCCATGCTGCATAAGCGTGAAGTTGGAGAAGAGGTGTTCGAAGACGCTTTGAAGTTGATGATCCGCGGTGTTGTAATGCAGATGTTCGGGGGAGAATTAAAATGATCACTGTAAAAAATCTGAGTTTCAGCTATACAAACCGCCCCTTTATTGAAAACATGAGCTTTGAAGTCAAGAAGGGTGAGATATTTGGATTTCTTGGACCCTCAGGAGCTGGAAAAAGCACCCTGCAGAAAATACTTACCGGCCTTTTGACTAATTATAAAGGCAGCGTTAAGGTGAATGGAATTGAGGTAAAAAATCATAATAACAGCATTTATGAAGAGATTGGTGTTGATTTCGAATTCCCAAGCCTTTATGAGAAGCTGACAGCGAGGGAAAATCTGCGTTTTTTCGCCTCCCTTTACAAAAAAAGCCTTAATGCCGATGAACTGCTAAAAAGTGTGGGGCTGTTGCAGGATGCAGATAAACGTGTATCGGATTTCTCAAAAGGAATGAAGTCACGTTTGAACTTTATTAAAGCTCTGATACACGATCCCAAAATCCTGTTTCTTGATGAGCCGACATTAGGCCTTGACCCGTCCAATGCGCGGCGGATGAAAGACATCATCCTGAAGCAGAAGGCGATGGGAAAAACCATAGTGCTAACTACCCACAATATGTACGATGCCACCGAGCTATGCGACCGGGTGGCCTTTATTGTAGATGGCAGACTGCAGGCGCTGGATACGCCGCGCAATTTGATCATGGCAAAGGGGGCTTCCACAATTTTGTATACGTATTTGCAGGATGGGAAAGAAAAACAAAGTGAAGTGGCTATCAACCGTACGGCAGAAGATGAGCTCCTGCAAAAATTGTTGAACGAGAACCGGCTTTTGTCTATTCACAGCAGTGAGCCTACATTGAACGAAATTTTTGTGGAAATTACGGGGAGGCGTCTGCAAAGAGAATATGGTCTTTTCTGCGCGGTGATATCCGAATCCAGTACAAATATGGGTTTTACTTCCTTTATTTGTTTTTTTCAGTTTTATATATCACCCTGCTTTTTGCATTTCCTGAAACATGGAGAGAAAAAGCGGCAATCCTGATGATTTTTTCAGATCCGGCAGCGATGGGGCTTTACTTTATGGGAGCAATAATACTTTTTGAAAAAAACGAGCGGGTACTTGACAGCATCGCAGTTTCTCCTGCAAGGACATATGAATACACGCTGTCAAAGCTGTTTTCCATAGGAATAATATCTATGGCTGTTGGATTTGCCATAGGATTTTTCAGTGATACTATAAACATGACTATGCATTTTATTATGGGGATATTTCTGTGTTCCTGCCTGTTTTCAGCCGTAGGACTTGTTATTGCAGCAAAAAGCATCAGCCTGAACGGTTTTATTATTTCTACCGTACCTGTCCAGCTCATTATAAATATTCCCGCTGTTGCCTGGTTGTTTGGCTTAAGGCCTGCCTGGATGTTGCTTCACCCTGGAGTCTGCATGATTGAACTTTCACCCTGGAGTCTGCATGATTGAACTTTGCGAAGGCAGAGATCATGTACTGACAGCTTTCGCAGTTTTAGTATTTTGGACCTTACTTGCCGCTTTGATGGCCAGCTGGACGGTCAAAAGCATGTTAAGGGAGATAGGGGGAATCAAGCTTTGAAGCCTCTTTTGCGTTCTTTTGCCATATTTGTCCGACAGATTGCCAGGGACAACATGCACTGGGCTGTATGCCTCGCACCGCTTTTAACGGCATTCTTTTTCCGCTTTGGGATACCGTACACAGAAACCTTGCTGTGTGCTTATTTTCAGAGGAAGAAAATACTTGCTGATTATTTTTTATTGTTTGATATGTGGCTGTGCCTCACACCTTCGTATATGTTTTGCTTTTCTTCGGCAATGGTGATGTTGACCGGGAAAGATGAGAATATGGCAGGTTATATGGCTGTTACCCCTGTAGGGAAAAAAAGGTTATGTGCTTTCAAGACTGGTATTCCCAGCCGCCATATCCTTTTTCTTCTCGTTTTTGTTCACATATTTTTTCTCACTTACCCGCTGGGATTTACTAATACTTTCAGCAGTTTCTCTGCTAATGAGTCTTTCAAGCATAGCCGCTGCGCTTTTTATTTTTTCTTTTTCCCGCAACAGAGTAGAAGGTATGGCGATGGCTAAAATGGCATCGCTTATATTTTTGGGCTTTGTTGTACCTTTTTTCGTATGGTCTGACGCACAGTATCTTGTTGCTTTTCTTCCCTCTTTTTGGGTGGCGAAGCTTTCTGTTGAAGGGAACATCCTCTTTATATTTCCTGCTCTGGCGGTTTGCGTTATCTGGATATGGATGCTCGGTCGAAGGTTTGGAAGAAAACTATATTGATGCAAAAGGGATTGAAGAAAATGATGGCAATAAAAAATGACGTGGGTTTGGAACCTGATGGGCGAAATTTATGGAGTCAGACCGCATTGGCAGGGGAAGTAATTGTCCTGTATTTTTCGAAATAGATATTACCAATACTGATAGTATATGGTATTATAATTGTAATGTAAGTTACTGATATGAACGGTTTATACTGCACAATCTAATATTATCATTTCGGAAAGTGGAGGATGGAAATTCTATGAAAATGATATCAACTGCAGCTGATACGAAAGACATCTCAGTGACAATTTATAATTGTGGCTTTGGTGTTGTCAAGGAAACACGTGATGTAAATCTTTCAGGAGTTGAAACAGAGCTTATTTTTGCTGACGTTGCACAACAAATTGAAGTCGATTCTCTCCTGGTGGAAGGTTTGAATGTTTTGGAATTCAATTATGACTATGACCTTGTAAGCAAAGAAAAACTACTTAAAAAGTATATCGATAAGGAAGTCTATTTGAAGGACAGAGAAACCGGAGAAAAGAAAAACTGCAGACTGCTATCCGTTGAAGGACCCGGCAGGTGTGTATTGGAAGACAATGCTACAAAGGAAATATATATTGAGACCCAGGAAGAGCTTATTCTGCCTTCTTTACCATCCGGACTTATCGTAAAGCCTGCACTAGTATGGAAGATAGCACCTGCAATCACAGACAAGGTGAAGGTTTCTTACTTAAGCCAGGGATTAAGCTGGTGTGTAAATTATGTAATAGAGCTTTTGGAAAGAACTCTGAATATTACCGGATGGGCAGAGATTGATAACCAGTGCGGAACTACATTTGAAAATGCAAAGGTTAAACTTATTGCCGGCGATATCAATCGGATTCAGGATGGCGATGGGTTTGAGGTAGAAGACAGAATGTATGTAAGCGAACCTGCTGCAGCTCCACAGGCTGAGGAAAAAAGCTTCTTTGATTACCACATGTATACTTTAAAAAACCGAACGACCTTGAAAAATAACCAGACAAAGCAAATAAACATTTTAAATAGTTTGAATATTCCGTATAAGAAATATTATAAACTAAACACATATGATAAAAAGGTGAACATTATTATTGAGTTTGCCAACAAAAAGGAATCCGGTCTTGGTATTGCAATGCCAAAAGGTAAGGTAAAGCTTTATAAAGCAGATACATCAGATAACTCACTTGAATTTATAGGTGAGGATGCTATCGAACATATTCCAAAAGATGAAGATATTAAACTGACTGTCGGCAATGCATTTGATATTACCTTTACTTTTGAGGAAATTCACAGGAAGAGAATCAATGGCTTTGATTTTTACAAGTATGAATGTATTATAAAAAATCACAAGGAAGAGCCTGCAGAAGTGCATTTTGAGTATCATGTGTGGGGTGTATGGGAGATGGTTTCCTCAACTCACGACTATAATAAGAAGACATCAAGAATGATAGAGTTTATTGTCAATGTACCCGCAGACAGCGAGACCAAAGTGGAATTTGAATATAAGATAGACCGGCGTACTGAAATATTTGTGAAGAGATAAAATCCCATATTTTTTTAAATAACGCCGGCTGAATCGAAGCTTAGAGTAAAATGCATAATCTTGACATTTTTTTAACAGTATATATACTATAATTAAACAACCGATTAGTCAATCGAGGTGAGGTTGAAATGTAAATTATAATTTCTATAGCTGTTTTTATAGAAATGGCTATTATGTCAGCTCAGCTAATCAAGGACATCATTTGTTATTTTTCGCAGAATTACTGACGTTTCTGTGACAATTCTTTTGTATCATTTAAACAAATAAAACGATACAGGTTTAGTTTGTCTTTATGAAGGAGGTTGCATATGCCTTCCACGAAAGACAAGACAGAAGAAACCAAGAACAAAATAATTGAAGTTGCAAAACGCCACTTTTCCGAAAAAGGTTTTGACGCCGCGCGGATACATGTAATCGCAAAGGACGTTGGAGTAAATAAAGCGCTCATTTATTATTACTTTAAAAATAAAGAGGCCATATTAGATCATCTGATACAAACGCTTTTTAATGACCTTTCTAAAATTATAATGACTTTTACCAAAGATAACATTATAACAATGATTAATGAAGGCAGGCTTAACATTCAGGGTGGCCGCTGGCGCTTTATGTCTGAAGAAGATGCGGGAAAATTTTACGAAGCTGGCTTGAGGTATTGTAAGGATATGGTTGATTTTGTTTTGTCTAATCGAAGAGTTATAAGAATTCTTATTTTTGAATCACTAAAAAACGGAAAATACCAAAAAGCGCTTTTTCGGTTTCTTGACATGCTCAATGCAAAGGATGATGGTTCGCTGTTTAAAACCAATTGGAACGGCAGCCCGGATTTCGGCCATACTGTTGACAGCATTGTTTTCAAGTTTTTCTTTGGTTTTGTGCCACTTTTTAACTTAGCCGCTTATTTCGATGATTACGTTAAATCCAGCGGAATAGGCGAAAGTGAGCTTCGGGCTTCATTTATGCGATGCTACGAGAAAATGCTGTTAAATTTCTTTAGTTGAAAAGAAATCATTTTTTATTAGATTTTTTTGGATAATTTTTAAGTATTCGGAGTTCTGTTAACACCGTGGTCGAGCATACGTTAGTAAAAGGAGTGATGTA
>DULF01000040.1 GCA_012840535.1 Clostridiaceae bacterium | reverse complement strand
TGACGGAACTATTAAAAAATTGTTTTCTGATACAGGCACGTTCACAGATTTGTTTTTCACAAAAGATTATAAATATATGGGCTTCAGCTACTATGATCACCCTTCAGCCGGTGCATTAGAGGAAAATTCACTATTGCAGGTTATAAATTGTGAGACGGATGATTTTATAGTAAAAGGCAGCAGAAATGCCGAAGGAGCGCTTATTGGCGGGAACACAGACAATAAGTCGTTGTATGACTATGTTTTTATTGCATGGCACTCGGATACTACTGCAAAATTAGGCGTTACCGTAAATCCAAAAACCGCTCCTTCGTCCGGCAGCGGTGCCGGTAAACAGGAAGAAGTGTTATATGACGTTACTAAGAATATTTTTGTAAACAGCGAAGGAAACCCCGTCAACATAGCAGATATAACAAGCGGAAAAGGAAGTGACGGAGAAGGCCAGGAAGGTAAGAAACCCGGTGAGACCGGTAATGTTAAGCAGGAAACCGATACTGTCAAGGTGCTTAAAGAGTTTTATACTTACCTGTTGTCAGAGAACGATTACGGTAAAGCCATGGATTTGCTGGACGATACATTCAAGCTGAGAATTGCTGCTTTAAGCCAACTTGGCATAACTGAGCTGGCAAAATCGGATATAAGTATGGAAGAAGCAACCGGGTATGCCGGTTTATATGCAGGCATTTTAAAACTGACCTCAATAGAAAAAATTGTAGGCGAAGTTAAAGAAAATGAAATTGTAAAGATATACTATCTCCAAAACTTTGCTATGGACAAAGACAATAAGATAATCCAGCCCCTTGTTGCGCATCTTAAGAAGGTGGACGGTTTATGGAAAATAATTATGATTGAGGATGGGGACATAGACAAGGAGCCTTTCAAGAATTAAACATTCTTTTTGCAAGCATTGGTTAAAGCTAAAATGCAAAGCAAAAAGCCCGCACGTTCCATTGTGAACATACGGGCTTTTAAGTTTGTTTTCTTCAACTGCTGAAAATTGGACATTAACCAAACAAACTCAGCAGAATTCCGGCGGCAACGGCAGAACCTATTACACCTGCTACATTTGGCCCCATCGCGTGCATCAGAAGGAAATTACCCGGGTTTGCTTCCTGGCCAACCTTCTGAGAAACCCTGGCAGCCATCGGTACGGCTGATACTCCGGCAGAACCAATCAGTGGGTTGACTTTTCCTCCGGTAACCCAATACATTATTTTTCCGAATAACACTCCACCGGCTGTACCAAAAGAGAATGCAACAAGCCCAAGAAGTATAATGCCTAAAGTTTTAAGACCATATTCAGGGTCTGAAAGCTTGTCTGCGCTGGCAGTAGCGCCGACAGTCAATCCAAGGAAAATCGTGATGATATTTATAAGCTCATTTTGGGCGGTTTTACTTAATCTTTCAACAACGCCGCTTTCTCTTAACAAGTTTCCAAGCATAAGCATTCCTATAAGAGGAGCGGCAGCCGGTACTGCCAGGGAAACTAAAACTGTTACAAGTACAGGGAATATAATTTTCTCTGTTTTTGAAACAGGTCTCAGCTGCTCCATTACTACTTCTCTTTCTTTTTTAGTTGTCAGGGCTTTCATTATCGGAGGCTGAATTATCGGCACAAGGGCCATATAAGAATACGCGGCTATTGCTATAGGTCCTAAAAGTTCCGGTGCAAGCTTGCTGGTAAGGTAAATTGCCGTAGGACCATCCGCACCGCCTATTATCGCAATTGCACCAGCTTCCTTTAAATCAAAGCCCAACGCCACAGCTCCAATTAATGTAAGAAATATGCCTAATTGTGCGGCCGCGCCTAAAAGAAGGCTTTTTGGGTTTGAAATGAGAGGGCCGAAGTCAGTCATAGCGCCTATTCCAAGAAAGATAAGCGGAGGATATATACCCAATTTAACCCCCAGGTAAAGGAAATCAAGAAGGCCGCCTTTTTCTACTATATCCTGGATAACTATGTGGTCTCCTTTGAACAGTTCAGGATGCATAAGTCCGCCCAAAGGCAGGTTGGCAAGAAACATTCCAAATGCTATCGGGAGCAGCAACAGGGGCTCATATTTTTTTACAATCGCAAGATACATCAGTACAAATGAAACAAGTATCAGGACATAATGCAGCCATGTACCGCCGGCAAATCCGGATTCAATTAGCAAATTCTTGATTGAAGTAAAAAAATTGTCTATCAAGCTGAACCATCCTTTTTTATTAATTTATTTTTATAAGTTTATATTTCAAATTTAATCCACTGTAATTTAGAATTACTTAATCCTCCATAAAGAGGACATAAGCCAAACATTTCAGTGAACTGTAATACAACTTATAACTTATTTGATATATATTCTATCCTGCCTGTACGGTTCCATATAGGCGTGCCTTGAGGCAAACGTCTGAAAGACTTGATTCTGAAATTATATACATGCTGTCCTTTCATACTTGCCATTATTGCTGCAGAAAGAACGGCAACCAGCTCATCATCGGGAATGTTGTCTAAAGGTGCATCGGGTTTGTTGTTTTCTGAGATTTCTAAATGTGATACAGCCTTTTTGGTTGAATCTTCAGATTTCGCCAATGCTTTGTCCTTTTTTTGAAGGATTTTGGAAAACGCAAATATTGATAAAGATAACAATATAAGTGCCAAAAAAACGATGAACATTCCCACAAACGTTGAGTTTATCGCTATTAAAATGTTATTCATGCATACACCCCCCTTAAAAAACAACAAATTAACCCATAATGTTAAAGTTATCACAATGCTGGATATAAGTCAATAAGATACTTCATTTGCAAAAGCTATGAAAAATAAAATACCGTTAAATATGCGATACAAAAACAAAAGCCCTTAACCTGTATTTTAGTTAGGTTATGGGCTGCTTTTTTTCCCACAAAACTCAGGAGGACATAAACCAAATATTTCTGTAAATTATAATATATTTGCATTATATACTTACAACTTATTTGATATATATTCCATTCTGCCTGCGCGGTTCCATATTGGCGTATTTTGAGGCAGGCGTTTAAAAGATTTGATTCTGAAATTATATACATGTTGTCCTTTCATACTTGCCATTACCGCTGCAGTAAGAACGGCAACCAGTTCATCTTCGGGAACATTGCCCGTAGGTTCACCTATATTTTTGTTTTCTAAGTTTTCGGAGTTTGATACAGCCTCTTTGTCTGCATCTTTATGTTCTGTATGGGCGTTATCCCTTTTTTGGATCAATATTCTTACAATAATTATCCCTACAAGTGACAATATGACAAGAATTACTCCCACATTGTTAAGTATCCTTAAAAGACCGTCCATATTGTATGCCTCCTCAAAAACTACAAATTGACCCATTATGTAAAAACTATCACAATGTTGGATGTTAGTCAATAAATAGTATAATTTATAAAAATAGTATAATTATAATTCTTGTGATAAAATATCTTGTGAAAAAATATGTTGAAGCTTGATTATAAAGAGGAGAACTAAACAAATGTTTAGCAGAAGAATAAATATATTTGCCGGTCATTTTGGAAGCGGCAAGACAGAGGTTGCTGTTAATTTTGCGCTTAAATTGTCAAAGGAATATAAAAATACCGCAATAGTTGACCTTGATATTGTAAATCCCTATTTCAGGACTGTAGATGCAAGGGACGATTTGGAGCAAAACGGCATATGGGTGATAGCGCCGGTATATGCAAATACAAATGTTGATGTACCTGCCCTTCCGGCGGAAATTAACACACTTTTTGAGAAGAAGGAATATAAAGTGGTATTTGACGTAGGTGGAGATGATTTAGGAGCAAAAGCAGTTTCAAGGTATAAAGATGAAATTGTGCAGGATGATTATGAAATATATTTTGTTATAAATACAAAAAGGCCTATGACGAACAATGCTGACAGAATAAAGGAAATGATCTGGGAGATTGAAGAAAGTGCCGGCCTGAAAATTACAAGTCTTGTAAACAATACAAATCTTCTTGGCAGTACTACATCAAAGGATATTCTTGAGGGACATGAACTTATTGAGCAAGTCTCTTTAGAACTTAACATACCAATAGGATTTATAAGCGGTATGAAAAATGCGCTGGACCAAAGTATACAGCAGTTAGGTT
This sequence comes from Clostridiaceae bacterium, assembly GCA_012840535.1. GTDB lineage: Bacteria > Bacillota > Clostridia > Acetivibrionales > DUMB01 > DULF01. Next base: position 6,885 of record DULF01000040.1, on the reverse strand, counting down.
TTCCTCTTCTTCAGCTTGAAAAGCACATAAAGCTGCCGTGGGAATAATACGCGCAAGGTGAAAAGCTAAAATAACTTGCAAACAAAACCGATTAGTTTTATAATTAACAAAGTATGAAAAGGTGGGCATAAGCCACAAAAGTTGTTAAGAATTGTGAGGGTTGTTAATGGCAAAAGTTACGTTTTTTGAGGAAAGGTGCAAGGGATGCAGATTATGTGTTACTGTATGCCCTAAAAAAATAATAGAAATGGACACTAACAGGCTGAATCAGAAAGGGTTCCATCCTGCAGGTGTTACAGATATGGACAAGTGCATAGGTTGTGCTTTTTGTGCCACTATATGTCCGGATTGTGTCATTGAGGTAGAAAAGTAAGGGGGACTTGGATAATGGGAGAAAAACTTCTCATGAAAGGTAATGAGGTTATTGCTGAAGCGGCTATCAGAGCAGGCTGCAGGCATTATTTCGGATATCCGATTACACCTCAGACGGAAATTGCGCATTATTTTGCAAAAAAAATGCCTGAGGTAGGTGGAACTTTTATACAGGCAGAAAGTGAGATTGCTGCGATCAATATGGTATACGGTGCGGCAGGCGCCGGAGCGAGAGTTATGACTTCTTCCTCAAGCCCCGGAATAAGCCTCAAGCAAGAGGGTATATCATATGCGTCAGGCGCTGAGTTGCCGGCGGTTATTGTAAATATTGTAAGGTGCGGTCCTGGCCTTGGCGGTATTTTGCCTGCCCAATGCGACTATTTTCAGGCTGTAAAAGGAGGCGGGCATGGAGATTATAAAATGGTTGTACTGGCCCCCTGCAGTGTCCAGGAACTGTACGAGTTAACTGTTGAAGCTTTTAATATTGCTGATAAGTATAGGATTCTTGCAATGATCATGGGAGACGGAATTCTTGGCCAAATGATGGAAACTGTGGAGTTCAGGGACAAGGAAGAAATATATGAAGCGGATAAGAGCAGCTGGGCTACTGTAGGCACGAGAATGGAAAGGGACCATAATGTTATAACTTCCATATATATAGATCCTGAAGTGCTTGAAAGGCACAATCAGAAGCTTCAGGCAAAATACAGGCTTATTGAGGAAAATGAAGTAAGGTGTGAAGTATATAATTGTGAAGATGCGGACGTAATTGTAGCTGCATTTGGCACTGTAGCAAGGATTGTCAAAAATGTTATCAAGATGGCTGCAAAGGAAGGAATAAAAGTAGGGTTGATAAGGCCGATTACACTATGGCCGTTCCCGGTAAAGGTATTCGAAAAATATGCAGAAGTGCCTAAAGCATTCCTTTCCGTTGAATTGAATGCAGGACAGATGGTTGAAGACGTTAGGCTTTCAGTGAACGGCAAGAGACCTGTTTACTTTCATGGCAGAATGGGCGGTATGATACCAACCCAGCAAGAAATACTTGATAAAATTAAAGAGATACTTAAGTGACAGTACTTGAGTTATGGATTGTGATTGGATAATTGAGGAGGATTTGAAATGGCTGTTGTATTTAAGAGACCGCATGCGTTGAGAGATGTCCCAATGCATTACTGCCCGGGATGCACGCACGGAATAGTGCACAGGCTTATAGCGGAAGTTATAGATGAACTTGGCATAGAAGGGAAGACAATTGGAGTGTCGCCCGTTGGGTGTACCTACAATAATTATGAGTACTTCAACTGTGACATGCAGCAGGCTGCCCATGGAAGGGCTCCGGCTGTATCTACAGGCATTAAAAGGGTACATCCGGATAATGTTGTATTTACTTATCAGGGCGACGGCGACCTGGCTGCGATAGGTACTGCTGAAATAGTTCATGCTGCGGCCAGAGGAGAAAAAATCACTACGATATTCATCAACAATGCAATTTATGGCATGACATCCGGTCAGATGGCACCTACTACCCTGTTGAACCAGGTTACCACCACTACACCTTACGGGAGGAAACCAGAACTGCATGGCTTCCCCATTAAAGTGTGTGAACTTTTATCTACCCTGGACGGGGCGGCTTTTATTGAGAGAGTATCCATGCATAACATAAAAAACATATTGAATGCGAAAAAAGCCATAAAGAAAGCTTTTCAAGTTCAAATGGCAAACAAGGGCTTTTCGCTGGTGGAGGTTCTTTCATCCTGTCCTACGAACTGGGGGCTAAGTCCTGAAAAAGCTTTGAAGTGGATAGAGGAAAAGATGATCCCGGTCTATCCGTTGGGTAACTTTAAAGGAAAGGATCTGGAGGTGTAGGACTGATGTCACAGCAGGAGATTATTATTGCAGGTTTCGGAGGACAGGGAATATTGTCGGCAGGAAGGCTGCTTGCATATGCAGGGATGCTGGAAGGAAAAAACGTATCCTGGCTGCCTTCTTATGGACCGGAAATGAGAGGCGGTACGGCAAACTGCCACGTAATAATATCTGACGATCCGGTAGGTTCTCCAATACTGAATAGCGCAACAGCATTGATAGTAATGAACGGACCATCATTGGACAAGTTTGAGAACCTGGTTGTAAAAGACGGACTTATTATTGCAGACAGCTCGCTTGTTCAAAGGAAACCTAACAGGAATGACGTAAAATACAGTGGAATACCAGCTACCCAAATAGCATCAGATATGGGGAATTCCACTTATGCCTGCATTATATTGCTGGGCAAGTTATTAGGGAGCACCGGAATAGTTTCTAAGGAGAATTTCGAAAACGCATTGAAAAAAGTGCTTCCTGAAAAGTATCACCATATGATACCTGATGAAATGAAGGCATTGGAAATAGGCATGAAATACTGATGAAATTAAATACGCAAAAAGTGTTATATTAGTTATTATATAACACTTTTTGCATGTCAAGAGGATGTGAATGGATGTCAATTTCGTTAATAATTGTTGTAGGTTTAACATTAGGGGTTATTTTTGTAAATGGCTGGACAGATGCGCCTAATGCTATTGCAACTGTTATTTCAACAAGGGTTATGAGTCCGGGTGCGGCAGTAAAAATGGCGGTGGTTTTTAATTTCCTGGGAGCCTTTGCAATGACCATGGTTAACGCAAAAGTGGCTGCGACTATAAGCAACATGGTGTCATTCGGCTCGGATGAAAACCACCTTGCCCTGGTTGTACTTTCAGCAGCCATGTTTGCAATAGTTCTGTGGGCGGTGGCAGCGTGGTATTTTGGAATTCCGACAAGCGAAAGTCACGCTCTAATCGCCGGCGTTACAGGAGGAGCCATTGCTTTCGGAGGATTCTCCGCGGTTAATATGGGTGAATGGAAAAAAGTGCTGTTAGGCCTGTTGGTTTCTTCAGTCCTTGGATTCGCTGCGGGATACTCTGTTACAAAGCTTATTGAGTTGCTGTTCAGGAGAGTAAAAAGAATGACAGCAAATAAGATATTTGGTGTCGGACAGATGTTTGGCGGAGCTGCAATGGCATTTATGCACGGAGCCCAGGACGGACAAAAGTTCATGGGTATCTTCTTGCTTGGAGTATACCTGTATAATTCAGAAATGGTAAGCCGTGGTCCGGATGGCAACTTTACCATTCCCCTCTGGTTAATAATACTCTGTTCGGCAGTCATGGGAATAGGAACTTCCGTAGGAGGATACAGGATAATTAAAGCCGTGGGAATGGATATGGTAAAGCTGGAAAAATACCAGGGATTTGCAGCTGACATAGCGGCTTCTGCGTGCCTGCTATTTTCGTCTCTGACAGGTATTCCTGTAAGTACAACCCATACCAAAACAACTTCAATTATGGGGGTTGGTGCATCAAGGCGTTTATCTGCGGTTAACTGGATAATTGTCAAGGATATGGTGCTTGCATGGGTTCTGACATTCCCGTGCTGTGGTATAATTGCGTATTTTATGGCAAAGCTCTTTTTAATAATATTTTAAAATTGAGGTGCTGGTATGAAGATGACTAAAAAAGAAGTTAATTATTTTGATATGTTTATACAAATTGCCGGAATTTGCAACAAAGCAGCAAAGGTGCTTGGTGAAATGATTTGCGATGCTGGGAATTTCGACTCAAAAGCACAAGTAATACATGATATTGAGCATGAAGGTGATGAACTCTACCATACGTTGTATCGCCAACTCAACCGCTCATTTATAACTCCTATAGAACGTGAAGATATATTGGCTATAGCAAGGAATATTGAAGATACAATTGATGCAATAGACGAAGTTGCAATAATGTTTAATATACTGTCTATTAGTTCGGTAAGGCCGGAAGCCAAAGATCTTGTCAAGCTGATTGTAAAAAGCAGCTCAGTGCTTGTGGAAGCAACGAAAGAATTCAAAAATTATAAAAAGTCAAAAGAGCTTACTCCTTTATTGGTTGAACTGAATCATATCGAGGAAGAAGGGGACAAGCTTTACCAAAACGCTATAAAAACCCTTTTTAAAAATGAAAAAGATATATTAGAGGTAGTGAAATGGAAGAATATTTTCGGAATAATGGAGGATGTTCTTGATGCTTGTGAAAACGCTGCAGAAGTCATGGAAGGCGTGATAATTAAAAACAGTTGATATTAAATAAACCTATCAGTATTGTGTTTTATACATAAGTTTCTCCGTAAGCTTTACCTGAGATATAGGACACTTCCTCAAATGTATGGCCTGAATATTTGTGTTCGTGCATATTGTTTGTCTCGAGCACACCTTCCATTTTGTGGATGTGTCCGTTTTCTGTTTTTATTGGAAGTCCTGTAACCCCGGAAAAATAATGGGTATGGTTTGTATATGTTGAAGTTCCGTAAAAAAAGTGCAGATGGAAGTTGTTAATTCCAATCATACCCTCAGTACATCCCCTTATCTTATGGCTGTGTGCTTTTTTTTCGCTGCAATCGAACTTGAATTTATGAATATGGCTGTTCATGCAATTTCGTCCTCCGGTTTTTTATACTAGTATCCTGTGCAGATAAAGAATTTTTATTATAGAAATTTCTGCATGTAATTTAACAATATTGACATATGCCATGTAAAAAATGTATTATAGATACGATTGGATTGACATGGCAGCTAATGAAATCGCAAAGGTGGTGTTTTAGTGTCTATTGACATTCTTGCTTCTATTAAAAAAGCAGAAGCCGAAGCGGAGGAAATTATCAAAAAGTCCGCAGCCGATGCAAGGCAAATTATCTCAGACGCTGAAAGACGGTCAAATGAATTAACCGAGCAGGCAGACCGTGAGTCAGAAAAGAAATCAGCTGAGATTGTTTCTGATGCTGAAAGGGAAGCCCTTGAAATTATATCCCGCATGAAAGAAAATGTTATCGAAGAATGTAATAATTTAAAAAATCAATCTTCCGGGAAGATTGATTTAGCAGCAGACTATATTGTAGGAAGGATTGTGAACATCCATGTCAATAGTTAAGATGAATAAGATTTCAGTGATTGGTCTTGATTATGAAAAAGAGCAAATCATTGACAGTCTTATGAAAATGGGTGTTGTTGAAATCATAGATATAGGTCAGAATAATATGTCCGAGGAATTGGAGCGGCTTGTTATTCCGGATGGCGATGAGGATGCGGTTGCAACATTTGAAAATGAGATATCACGGATTAAGACGGCTATTGACTATCTTTCAAAATATAATACAAAAAAGAAGAAGCTGTTTGAGCCAAAAAGAGTTGTCGGACCGGACTTATTAAATAGGATTATAAATAACCAGGACAGGCTTTGGAATGTTGTAAGGCAATTAGATGAATACGAAGAAAAACTTTCCGGCCTGAAAGCAGAAGAGAACAGGCATTTGAACCTCATTGCGTCTATTGAACCGTGGAGGCTGCTGACTATACCTGTTGACATTGTCTCAACAAAGAGCACTACCGTATTGTTTGCAACGGTACCTGCCGCAGTTGATACAGGAGAAATCGAACAGAATTTATATGAACAAGCTCCTGAGAGTTACCTGGAAGTTGTCAATAGGGACAATGACCAGTCCTATTTGCTTTTAATCTACCATAAATCAGTTGAGGAAACTGTTTCAGGAATAATGAAGCAGTATGGTTTTAACACGGTAAATTTTAAAGGTTTAAAAGGGACTGTTGAAGAGAATATAAAGAGTTCATCAAAAATAATAGATGATATTGAAAGACAGAAAGAAGAAATTAATAACAGCATTGCCGCACTTGCAGATGAAAAGAACGACCTTCAGATACTTTATGACTATCTCGTAGTTGAAAGAGACAAAAAGCATGTCTTGAGCAGGCTGGTCAAAACAGACAAAGTTTTTATGCTTGAAGGCTGGCTGCCGCATAATGAGAGTGAAAAAGTAAAAAACCACATTTTAAAGAATTGGGACGCAATAGTTGAAATCAGGGAGCCGGCTAAAAATGAGCAATATCCGATTTTGCTTAAAAATAATAGGTTTGTTAAACCTTTTGAGCTTGTTACTGAATTGTTCAGCCTGCCAAATTCCAATGAAATTGATCCTAATGCATTTATGGCTCCATTTTTCTTTTTCTTCTTCGGCCTTATGGTCGGTGATGCAGGATATGGTTTGCTGATGGTTCTTGGAACAGGTATTATTCTAAGAAAATTCAAATTTGAAGGGACTATCGACAAATTAATAAAACTTCTTTTCTATTGCGGAATATCCACATTTGCATGGGGCGCCCTGCTGGGTGGATGGTTTGGTGACGTCGTTTCAGCAGTGACCGGCGGCGCATATACGATAAAACCTATATGGTTTAACCCCCTTGAAGACCCTATGAAGCTTCTGATATGGTCATTCGTTTTCGGAGTAATCCATTTGTTTACCGGAATGGGTATTAACGCATACAAACAAATAAGGGAAGGCAAGATTATTGACGCGATATTTGACACAGGTTTCTGGTACATATTCCTTATCGGGCTTATGTTATTGCTTGTCGGAGGGACATTTGCAAGTATA
>DULF01000039.1 GCA_012840535.1 Clostridiaceae bacterium | reverse complement strand
ATTCCATAGTTCTTTACCGAAAACCAATGTCCTGATATATTCCTGCCAACGCATTTATATATATCCTTTCGTCAAAAGAAACTGTCTTAGGACCATAAATGAGCAGCCCAGTTAAAATAACCTTTACTGTTAGCTGTAAATGCGTCTTCAACAACAACTCCTTGTTTGAATTTGGGAATCAGGAATTTGCCTAAAGCCTGACCCCCACCACCGGTAAAGAGGATTTTATCAAACTCATCGATAATCCAATTTGAGTTTATTTCTATCAAAATTTTTAGGGAAAGCTTTTCCAAGCAGTTATCTATAATATTTGTTATATCATGGGTTACACCTGCTTTCTTAATCTTTCCCTTAATAATTGCTTCATCAAGTGAGTGACTTTCCTTTTCAATTCCGAATTCCGCAAAAAGTATCTTACTGATTTCCTTGTAGGCATTTGACATACCTATTGGAATTGTAACACTCTTATCCGGAATATATTCCTGGTCTTCAATAACAGCAAAATCACTGGTGCCGAAACCTATATCTACAACCCCGATTTTGTTAAGGCCTAGATTTTTGCCCTCCTCAATGTATTGTGCGTATTCGGACCAGAATGTGCCTATAGGCTGTGGTATAACATCAATATCAAGCACTTCAAGCTTGGTTTCCTTGTATTGCCCGTTTTCAAAAATATAGAACACATGTTTTCCTTTAACCAGGTCCTTAATTTCATCCGCCATGTGCATCCTTTCGGGGGGGAAGACCGGTTACAATCATGAATTGATTTTCAACGTTTGAAAAAAGACTTAGGGCTGCTAAAAACAGTATTTCAAAATCATGGCCAAAACTACGTGATAATGACAGATCTCTGTATAAGTAATTTGAATGTCTTATTGCTGAATCACCAATATGATAAGCTTTATTTTCATACATGATTCTTATGTTATTGATCTTGCTTAAATCTCTCTTAAAACTAAGTGTCCAATCGCTTATGGTTGCATCGCCAATCACACTGGGAAAAGAATACCCCACAGTACCGTCAGTTACTTTTATAAAACCATAACCCACATCCAGTCCTATCAGTTTCATTTGAACCCCCCTAATATCTTCAGTTATAACCAAGCTAGAATGTCATGAAAATAAATCAAAACAAATAATCTATAAAACAGATAATTAAAAATTATCTTTCTTTATATTATTTGTTATCTTCGTCCTGTCCAAATATGAGCACTTTCATTATTATTATATTATATATGTCAAATTATGTTTTGTATTGTCCGATAAAAAAACTTATTCATTCCATAAGTTGATTAAATTATCCAATATATCCTTCCAATATATCCTTTTAAAGTTGTATTAGGAATCTATCGGTAATTTATTTGTGAAAGTGTTCACCTTTCCCGCACTGCTTTTAACTCCCGGTTCACCTTCAAACTCATCTGCAACTATCCTGCATGTTAAAAAGAGTCCAAGTCCTTATCCTTCATAGGAAGGTTTGATTGTATAGTGTGGATCATAGATTTTTTCAACTTTTCTTCAGACATTCTGTTACCATTATCTTTAATATCACAGCATATATAATTGCCATTCATGTATGTAGATACTGCAATAGATCCTTTTCCTTCTCTTCCGGCTTTTACGGTTTGTACTGCATTACGAAAAATGTTAAACAATACCTGGTATAATCTGTGTTTTTTATCGGTATTGGTGGAACGTTTTAGACTTTATTTGTCCTGTATCCTTCTGTACAACCATATTCATGTCATATAGGTTAAATGACATGTTGTTATTTTTTTCATTGTTAATGTCAGTTGCTGAACAAACTTCTTTTTGGTCTTGAGGAAGTTTCCGCAAGTCATTTCCATAAAGTGTTTAAGGTTCATGATTTCAGTTATGCACCTCAACACGTACATTATTAGCATTATTATTTGTTTATCTTTTGCAAATGTCGCCATGGAAAGCAAGGTGTATTATCTCATGTCATAAGAACAGCTTGAAAGGTATTGTCATTGAAAAGATACTTCCATCGGGAAAGCAATTGAGCATTTTAACCTGAGTATGCGCCAGGTAATACGCCAACTTCCTCCTCAAAACAGAATTCGTGTACGAGCAAGATACAGTGAAAGGATTTATAAAACTCCAGTTATACTAATAACGAATATATTAACAACAGAAAATCGGCACTCATGCATCATTTCTATACATTCTTTAAACTTATTGACGCTGTCAACTCTGTTCACGTACTATCACTAAAGCCGTTAATAGTCAGGACTTAGAGAGCGCACGTTTTCCTGCGCGGCAATACTTTGATCCGATTACGATCATTAATGAGCTCTTTCGGAGTTCTTTTATACACGTAGAAATTTCCATTTAAACAAAGGCAAGTTGTTGGTATGTTGAACATGCAGTATTCGGAATCCGATCGGCAGAACATTTCCATTGGCTCCGAGTCTATGGTATCGTCGATAACGACCGGCGAACGCAATACGAGATAGACTCCCTAAGGTAAAAAGGTGTTTACGCGTTGCCGGTGTACTGCATGGAGTCAATTTATTATCATCTAGATGTTCAGTTTCCTATTGCTCAGCGTTTCGTATTGCTCGGCGTCATGTGAATGTTCTTGGGGGAGATGCTCAGATACTCGTCACAGAAGCTCAACAGGCTGCCTTGGAGGCAATTGAACGACGTGTTGAGCACTTGAGCGTTCGAATATAGCTGAAAAGAAAGTCCGCAAGGAAACACTTCAACAAATATCTCGCTTACAACCCAGAAATCGGTATCAGCCAATATATATTTCCACCGATGTCGACAGCAAGGTTCGCGAAGAGTGCGAATATTTAAGAAATCTTCTACATAAACACAACTTCCGTCAGATAATTTAAGGCTACCCAATTCGAGAAACACCTGCATTGGATGTAATCGCTAAGAAACTGGGGTTTCTAGGGCGTGTGTAGTATGATAACGCTATCCAAAAGTTATTAAGAGATGACATTGAGGCACTCGCATTGGCGAAGACTCTACTAAGCTCAATTGTTGATGACATTGCAGTTGGCAGATAGAGATGTATTTGGATAAATATAGTATGCCCAATTTGGCTTGTAAAAACCTTGCTCTAAGTGCGTACAACTACCAATTATTGTATCCATTGCCTATAAGGAACCAATAATTTATATGGGTCAGCATATATTCCGACTAAAATGAAGTTGTGAAAAGAATAAAAATCAATCTCTATACTATACTATAGTGTTTTCATTGATGTCCCGTTATTTATCCCCATTGCAGTAAAATTGCAGTAAAAAGAAAAGACTTTCAAAACTAAAAGTTCTGAAAGCCTTGATTTCTTTGGAGCCCCTAACCAGGGTCGAACAGTGACCTCATCCTCACCAAGGATGCTCTGGCGTCCGCTAAACGGCGCATTACTGCGTCAAACTTCGCATTTCCGGTGCTCATTTATCTTCATAAACTCCGCTCCTCAATGCTTGTTTTCCTTGTACTGCTTGTTTATCGAACGCCAGCCCGGTACAAGAGCGCATCCATGGTAAGGACATGCTCTTCATGTAGATAGATCTCGGGTGAAGAGTACAAAGAAAGTAGGGCATCTCGTTCGAACGAGATGCCCTACTTTCTTTGGAGCCCCCAATCAGAATCGAACTGATGACCTCATCCTTACCATGGATGCGCTCTGCCTACTGAGCTATGAGGGCACATGGAGCGGGTGAAGGGAATCGAACCCTCGCAATCAGCTTGGGAAGCTGATGTTCTACCATTGAACTACACCCGCGATTCTTATGGTATTTATGAACTTTTATTAATTCCGCCTTATCGGCGAAATCAATTCTACCACATTTCAATCATAAAGTCTAGTAGAGAATTTCTCCAACTTTTGAGAAAATTTATCCTTAACGCTTTCTATATTTCACCTTCTTCAAGATACTTCTCTACTTTTCTCTTTACTCTTTGAAGCGCATTGTCTATTGACTTTACATGTCTGTCAAGTTCTTGCGCAATCTCCTGGTAGGACTTACCCTGCAAATACAGGGACAAAACCTCCCACTCAAGTCCGCTTAAAATCTCACTCATTTTTTCTTCAATACCTGCGAACTCTTCCCTGTTAATTATCATTTCCTCAGGGTCAGAAACTTTCTCTTCCCCGATTACATCCATCAACGTGCGGTCAGATTCTTCGTCAAAGATAGGCTTGTTGAGAGAAATATAAGAATTAAGCGGAATATGTTTCTGCCTTGTAGCTGTTTTTATTGCAGTAATTATTTGTCTGGTAATACAGAGCTCAGCAAACGCACGGAAAGAAGAGAGCTTGTCCCCTCTAAAATCCCTTATTGCCTTATAAAGCCCAATCATTCCTTCCTGAATTATATCCTCTCTGTCTGCGCCTATAAGGAAATATGTCCTGGCTTTTGCACGGACAAAGCTCTTATATTTGTTTATCAAGTATTCGAGGGCATTGTTATCACCTAATCGTACATCTTCAACCAAATCCTCGTCAAGCATTAAACTATAGTCTTGCGTCTTTGCCTGTGTATTCAGTTTCAATATAACGCCCCCTCGTAAACCAATAAAGACAACTTATATTCTCAGCAGGTAAATTAGCTGTCTATGAAGTATATTTTTTATAAGATAATGCCATTTTTCAAAAGATTATACAAAAATAATTATACGTGACTAAGGCTTTTATGTCAAGTTGTATTAAAGCTTAAGGAAAGGGAAGATACATCCGGTTATTTGAAAAAGTAAATTCCACTCCAATTTTTGGAAAGTGGAAATAAGTTTTGCAAATTTAGAATTGTAAGAAGTGTGGAAGTTACTTTTGCAAACAACTGCACGTTGTATTATTCATCTAAT
>DULF01000038.1 GCA_012840535.1 Clostridiaceae bacterium | reverse complement strand
GGTTTGACGGATTAATATACATAAATGACCCCAAAAAATACCCGTTGCAGACATATTTGCAGACAATGGTTATTCAGAGTACTTCTGCAGTAGGGACTATTGTTAATATTAAAGACCTGGAAATGATGGAGGCTATATCGGACAGAACTGCAAAAGCGGCCCAGATTTTTATAGGTTCCTTGCCTATTATTTCCGTTTATCCTTTTCTTCAGAGGTATTTTATAAAGGGCATTGTGTTGGGCAGTGTTAAGCAATGATTTTGATTATAAGCAATTCAAATAAATGGAGGTTTGGATATGTCTGCGGAAAATATAAAAGCGGTGTTTGGAATAGATATGGAAACCGACGTAGGAAGTTTCACACCTTTTTATGAAGGAATAAAGCGCGGCACGCCGATATTGCTTGACATGTTCGAAAATGAAGGAATAAAGGCCACTTTCTTTTTTACAGGAGAAGCTGCCAGAGAAAACCCTGATATTGCAAGAATGGTTGCAGAAAGCGGTAATGAAGTCGGTTGTCATTCATTATACCACGAGACATTGGGAGATGAGCTTTTTCCTATACCCGGGCTGAAACCGGCATTGCCGGAAGAAGTGCCGATAAGAATAAAAACAGCTACGAAATGGGTGGAAGAGGCAAGCGGTATAAAGCCGGTTTCCTTCAGATGTCCGAGACTATGGGGCTCCACCCAGGTTGTCAATACCCTGGAGGAGCTTGGTTACATTACTGATGCTTCATACCCAATGTATTTTTACAGAAAGCAGTTTGCACCTTACCATCCTTCAAAAGAAAACTGGCTGGAAAAAGGTGAAATGAAGATTCTTGAGATTCCAGTCTTTGCTGACATGTTGATGGAAAGCAAAGATCAGCCTCTGGAGAGGGACAGGGACCAATGGCCTCTTTTCAGGACGCAGGGTGCTGATGCGCTTATCAAGCATATCGAAAATTTTCTTCTGTTCTTGGAACAAAAGGGGATTCCTCCGGTACTGTGCTTCTATTTTCATCCATGGGAATTTATTCCGATGGAGAGAAGCTTCCACTTTGGTGAATGCACGGTAATACCTGATGCTTTTATCACTGAAGGGTGCGGCGAGAAGGCATGCAATGAACTCAAAGCTTTGATTAAATACCTCAAAGGGATGGGAGCGGAGTTTTACAGGGCAGATGAACTTGTAAAATTCAATTTTTAAAAACATAAAACATAACCAAAACCGGTCATATGCATAATGGTCTGAAAGGCAGGGACATTGAAAGACAGAGACAATCATGGCGTTTGCATTGGAATATGGGTGAAATATTGACACCGAAAATTATAACAAAATAAAATATAAATATCTGCATGTATGTAAAATTTTAAAAGGGTAGATGGTTTGACGTGGAAAGAATAGGGATATTTTACAAACTGAAAGCGGGCACGCAAGAGGAATATAAAAAAAGACATGACAACATTTGGCCTGAAATGAGAAGCATATTAAGCGAAGCCGGGATATGCAACTATTCAATATGGAATTATGGGGAATTTCTTTTTGGCTATTATGAAACGAAAGACAATGAAAAAACACAGAAAATTCTTAATAGAAGCGATGTGTTTATCAAGTGGAGAAAGTTCATGGAGGATATAATTGTAATCGACCCGGAAACCGGCGAAAAAGAATATTTTATGAAATTGATGTTTTACCACGAGTGATTTTATCAAGGTTACTTTTAAGAATAATAAGATGGAAATAAAAATGTGGAGTAAAAATGTTAAGTGCAATGTTGCCCAGATTGGAGAAAAAGACACTGGCATTCCCATATTTTCCGACTATACAACAGTTAATAGTCTGGAGGAACTGGGGCCTTGTACCTGCAGAGCGTATTGCTGAGGTTCTGCAAACCAATAAAGAAAACATAATCGAAATGGCGCAGGACATGGGTTTAAAGGTAGATGAAAGAGTAGATGAAAACTGGCTGAAACGCGGATACATTACTATAATACGTGCTAATTGGCACCTTTTGTCATACAGGCAGCTTTTAGCGCTCTTAGGGTGGTCTGCAGAGAAACTGGCCAGTGTTTTGAAGGAAGACGATTTTTTGTCTGTTAAGCTGGGCGGGTTTAAACCTGATGTTGATGAAGTTGTCTATGCACCACTTAATGAAGAACAAAAAAAGCGTACCCTGGAAATAAGAAAAATAATTGAAAAGCATTTTGCACATGCAAAAGATGAAAAAACTCATGACATACCCTTTGGCTTTTTAAAGGAATTTGAGTTGAAAGCACCCGAATTTAAAAGATCTGGAGAAGCCGAACCGGATGAGGTGGTACTGAACGAAGAGTGGTGCGTACGACATCCAGGCAATGGAAAAAATATAGACACTTTCATAAAAAGGTTTGTATCCAACCACGAAAAAAGATGGGGCATAAAGTTACGGTTTTCTGACAGGGAAAACAGGGACAAAAATATATTTTTTGAGATTAAACATGATAATAATAAGCTTTCAGAGAGCCACACCATAGAAATAACCGACCGTGCCATTTACATTAAAGCGGTGGACGAAACCGGTCTATTACGCGGGCTGCAGTGGATGGAAAAAGCAATGGATGAGAGAGGAGGCCCGTTTCTTAAAAAAGGCCTGGTTAACCGTGAAACCTGTTTTGATACCCGCATTATTCATGCTTATTGCGCTGTATTTGGCGACCCGTTAATGGAAACAGAAATGGACATATACCCTGAAGGTTTGCTTGCAAAGTTATCGGAGTTAGGAATTAACGGGATATGGCTGCACGGCGTGCTTTATACCCTGGTGCCATGGGATGAAGCTCCGGAGCTTTCTATCGGCTGGGAAACCCGGATACACAGGTTGAAAGATTTAACTAAAAAGGCTGCCCAATACGGTATTGGAGTTTACTTATACCTGAATGAGCCTAGAGCAATGCCTCAAAAATTCTTTGAAAAGCATCCCGGTTGGAAAGGACATTCGGAAGGGGATTATGCCGCCCTGTGCACATCAGTTAAGCCGGTGCAAGACTTTTTAAAGAACAGCGTGAGAAAATTGCTTGAGCAAGTCCCGGACTTAGCAGGGATTATCACTATCACAATGTCTGAAAACCTTACAAACTGTTATTCCCGTACATTTGATCAAACAACAACATGTCCAAGATGTTCATCAAGGGAACCTCATGAAGTGGTGGCTGAAGTAAACAGGTTGATTGCAGAGGGAGCGCATAGTGTAAAGAAAGATGCGAAAATAATATGTTGGACCTGGGGATGGCAGAATACTTGCGGCAGAGAACGTCTATGGATTAAAGATGCAGTTGGGCTTTTGCCTGAGAATGTAACGGTTATGTGCACCAGTGAAGAAGCTATTGAAACCAATATAGCCGGTGTAAAAGGGAGCGTGCTTGACTACTCCATGTCTATACCAGGTCCAGGCAAAAGAGCCCTTGACGTATGGGATTCAGCAGCCAAAAAAGGTTTAATGACCATGGCAAAGGTGCAATTCAATAATACATGGGAGTGTTCGGCAGTACCGTATATTTCGGTTCCAGGCCTTGTTGCGCAACATCTTGAAAATCTCCTGAATGCCGGAGTTACGGGACTAATGCTGGGATGGTCCCTTGGGGGCTATCCGTCAATAAATCTTGACTTAGCGTCTCAATTCTATTGGAAACAGAATAATTCAAGTGAAATTGACTTACTTGAGATGGCTGAAAGGAAATTCGGGAGTAAGGCATGTAAAATAGTTAAGGAAGCCTGGGAATGTTTTGGCAATGCTTTTAAGGAATTTCCTTTTGATGTTATGGTGCTTTATACAGGACCTCAAAATGTTGGCCCAAAAAATTTGCTATACGAAAAACCCACGGGGTTTAAAGCGACAATGGTGGGATTTCCTTACGATGACCTTGAAACATGGCGGGGAATATACCCCGAAGAAATTTTTGAGGAGCAGTTCAAAAAGCTTAGCGAGAAATGGAAGAGAGGGCTTGACAAGCTTGCCGAAGCTGAATGTTTTATTGAGTGTAAAAACCAACATGAGTTTGGAGATTTGAAGAACATATCCGAAGCTGTTTACTGCCATTTCAGAAGTACTTATTTGCAGATAAAATTTGTTCGTCTGCGAGATTCATTAAATATTAGCGCAGTCGCAGGAAAATATGTTGAGATCAAGAAAGAAATAATCAATATTATTAATGAAGAGATTAAACTTGCAAAGAAGCTTTACAGAATTGTCTCCCTGGATTCCCGTGTTGGATATGAAGCGAGCAATCATTATTTTTACACTCTTCAGGATCTTATAGAAAAGGTAATTTGTTGTGAATACCTGCGTAACGAGTTTCTTAATTGAGTCTTTAGAAGC
>DULF01000008.1 GCA_012840535.1 Clostridiaceae bacterium | reverse complement strand
TAGGTGCTATTTTTGCTTTGAGGATATTGAGACTATTATACATAAGTTTTTTGCAAAACTACAGCCTGCTAATATTTTACAACTGGCACCTCTAAATATTTAAACTGGTTCCGAATTACTACTTAGTATTGACTTTTCATATTATTAACAACACACTTCATTGCTACATAAAATGTAATGACTATTTATAAAAGGTGTTAAAAGTAAAGGACTGTCCCAAAAGGAGATGCATATCGGATGAGAAATTTTATACCACAACCTGGCTGTTACAGGCTGCTGACTGCAAGTGTATGTCCACTGGCCGCTATAGGTGTGGAAGCAATTGCAAGGGTTAAAGGAGGGCCACTTGCACCCGGTATATCAGGTATAGTATGTTTTAGGAACGTGCCTGGAGGGACTGTGGTCTATGCAAATATAGATGGACTTCCGGCATACCAGCCGGCCAAGGACGGGCAGCAACCTATTGGGCCTCATGGATTTCACATACATGAGTCCGGAATTTGTGAGGTCGGCGATCCGGATAATCCGTTTACGGCGGCAGGAGGACACTGGAATCCGACCAACCAGCCACATGGCAATCATGCAGGCGACTTTCCGGTGTTGTTTTCAAATAACGGAAGAGCAATAATGTGCTTTTTCACCGATAAATTCAAACCTGCTGATGTAATTGGAAAGTCAGTAATAATTCATCAGAACCCGGATGATTACAGGACTCAGCCAGCTGGAAATGCAGGTAAAAGACTTGCTTGCGGGATAATAGAAGCATTTCCGAAAGCGGTGCCTTACATTGTATATTAAAGCAACTATACTCTGCATTGAAGGTTAAACTAAAGAGCTGCTTTCATTATAAGTTTTTAGGTAATTATGAGATTAAAACAAATTATGGGAAGGTGTATGCCAATGAACCTTCCCATAAATATCTTTCAGTAAATTATCTTAACAAAATCATATGATTGATTATTTAAATATAAACTTATCCATAAGGGTATGCCCTTCTTCAATATATATCCCCGTGCTTTTAGCCTGGAACTCATCGTAGCCGCTGACGCCTGAAGCTTGCTCTTTGCTCTTTTGGTACAGTATATAGGGCACAGGGTCGGCGGTGTGTGTCCTGAGTGACAGCGGTGTTGGATGGTCAGGAAGTACAAGCACCTTGTAGTCTTCATACTTTTCAAGGCCTTTTAATATAGTTCCGACAATCAGTTCATCTATTAATTCTATAGACCTGACCTTATTCTTTATTTCATGTCTATGACCGCACTCATCAGGAGCTTCAATATGCACATACACAAAGTCATGGCCGGATTCAAGCTCATGAAGCGCAGCTCTTGCCTTGCCGATGAAGTTTGTGTTGATGTTGCCCGTTGCTCCTTCAACATTGACGGATTTTAAACCTGCGCAGATACCTATTCCTTTTACAAGGTCGACTGCGGAAATAACCGATCCTTTCACTCTGTATTTACCATAAAACTCCGGTATTACAGGCTTTTTGCCTTCTCCCCATAACCAAATGGAGTTAGCGGGTCTTAGTCCTCTTTCTATCCTGGATTTGTTTACAGGATGGTCCTTAAGCAGTTTATTGCTTTCAACCATCATGTCTAAGAGGACTTTGCCGTTTTTGCCGCCAGGCAGATATTGGGTAATTTTTTTCTCCAGTATATCGTGAGGAGGTGTAAGCTTGAAACCCGACGGGGCATTTCGCCATACCATGCAATGACGGTAGCTGACACCGGCATAAAAGCAGATTTCGTCAGTTTTAAACCATTTGTTGATATCCTTGATGAGTTCAGCGGCTTCAGCAGACGAAATTTCGTCAGAGCTATAGTCTATCATTGTTTTGTTGCTGTAATCCTCATCATCTGACAGTGTAACCAGGTTGCACCTGAAGGTTACGTCTGCTTCAGATAAATCTACACCCATGCTGACAGCTTCCAGGGGAGAACGCCCGGTATAATAGTTTTTAGGATTGTAACCCAGGACAGAGAGATTTGCAACATCACTCCCCGGGGAAATTCCATCGGGGATCGTCCTTACCATGCCTGTTTCTCCGTTTTTTGCCAGAAAATCTATGTTAGGTTTTTTGGCACATTGCAAAGGAGTTTTGTTGCCTAGCTCAGGAACAGGATAATCTGCCATTCCGTCTCCAAGAATAACTATATATTTCATTTTCTGTTTCCTCTTTCTCTTCCTTAGTAGTTTTGTTCGTACATGAAATACCTATCCCTTTTTATAACACAATAGATTATAACAAAGATTGAAGTGCATTAAAAGTATAAAAAGAATTCTTTCCTGCAATGAAAAAATACAGGATACTTAGTAATAGTATGGATACTCCTCAGCAGCCTTTATAATGGCAGCAACGTTTTCACGAGGCGAAAAACGGGGTATTTCGCAAGCTGAGCTAAGAATGAGTCCACCATTATTTTTAAATAAGCTGATGATATGATTTGCTTCTTTTATAATATCTTCAGGAGTTCCATTGAGCAGCGCTGTAACAGTGCTGATATTTCCTTCCAGCGCGCACTTTCCGGCTGCAATGGGCATCATGTTTTCCATCGGCACATTGCTGTCAATTTCAATACAATCAGCTCCTGTTTGTACCAATAAATCGGATATATGTGAAGTGCTTCCTCAAACATGATAGAAAACGGGCAATCCGGTGCATTGCTTTATCTCACTGATAGCTGTTTTGGAATACGGAAGTGCGAACTTTTGGTACATCTCACAACTTAGCAATCCGGAAACTGAATCTCCGAAAGCAATACCATGCGCACCTGATTGGGCTGCTGCAATGCCATAATCTATAATTGCCTGGATACAGATTTCAAGCAGTTTATGTACATTATTTTCATTTTCATACATATCAATCATCAGCTCTTCCGGTCCTCTGACACTTGCTGCGGCAGAAAAAGGCGCCGAGTCAATATTTGTTTTAATAAATGCTGAG
Source organism: Clostridiaceae bacterium (assembly GCA_012840535.1). Classification (GTDB taxonomy): domain Bacteria; phylum Bacillota; class Clostridia; order Acetivibrionales; family DUMB01; genus DULF01. The sequence goes on along the minus strand of DULF01000008.1, from coordinate 1,986 downwards.
TCTCCAAAGCTCATTACGGCAAATTTTTGTCGCTTCCAGTATTACTTGCATGCGTCCGTTTGCCAGGGAAAACTTCTTAAGTTTTGTTAAATCACCGTCAGGAATGGAATGCTGTATTAATTGCGGCGGTTCGTAATCAGGAAAATTTACTTTTCCACCCATAGCTTCACAAATAACATAATTATCGGTACTTATATAGACACTATCATATTTGTAATAACGGAGAGCGGTAAGTTGGGTATTTGCCATAACATGAGGATTTGTCGAGTAATCCTTATGTTTTGCTCCGGAGAGCTCAATAGCGTGTTGGATTATTAACGGAACAACAGGCACCCTGTCTGTTTTTTCAAAACAGAGAGCTTTCATAACCTGTCCAAAACTGTTCATTTAATACCCTCCTATTCTTGCGGAAGTAGTGCAAAAAGCGGCGTAAAATCCTGACCACATTCTTTTCCTTGTTGTGGCAGATTATGAAATATTTTATAACATAATGCCATTATAACAAAGTTTAATTTGTATTAAAAGCATATTAAAAGAAATCCTTGCTGCTAAAGTTTGCAATAACTTGCATTATTAAATATAATATTTGTATTACTATGTAACGCAAAAACTATAGTTGCATAAATCTGTATTATATGCTGGATACTTTAAAATATGTGTTTTATTTTTGCTGTTTTATAGGAGGTGTATGATGGCCGGGGAAAATATTCAATTCAGAGAACAGCTGAAGAAAAAAGGTTATAAAATGACTACACAGAGACAGGCTATCCTTGACGTAATATTACAGCATGAAGGTGAGCACTTGAGCACTGAGGAAATATATGAGCTGGTAAAAAAAGAACACCCGGATATAGGGCTTGCTACTGTTTACAGGACATTATTATTACTGGACGATATGGAATTAATATACAAGCTTGATTTTGATGATGGTTGCAACAGGTATGAGCTGAACAGGCATAAAGACGACCACAGGCACCATCATCTAATATGCACGCAATGCGGCGGGGTAGAGGAAGTGGAAGAAGACCTGCTTGAATCATTGGAAGAACAGATACTTAAAAATTATGGATTTATTGTTTTAAACCACAGAGTAAAGTTCTATGGCTATTGTAAAAAATGTTCGGAAAACTCTCCAAAGAAAGCTGGACAAGACTGATTTATAGTTAATTTATGGATTTTTTGTAGTTTTTGAATAATTTTTCAAGTATAATTAAAGCATAATATCAAAAACATGTGGCGGAGGGTATTATGCATTTTAGGCGAGTTCTTATTGTTACGGCCGTAATTGTATTTTTATGTGCAGTTTCTCTTGCTGTATATAATGGGTTGACATCCCTAAAATCAAGCAAGGATACCAGCACGGAAGACCATAGCCTGACGGACGGGGATTTTATAAAAAGAGAGGAAGTGCCTGTTCCCGGGACTAATTACCAGGAAGAAAATCAGCCGGAAACAGGGGATGCCGGCCAAAATGAGGAAAGTCAAACGGATACAGCAGAAAAAGTACAAAATGCAGCTGAAAAAACTAAACCAGAAAAAACACAAGAACTAAAAGTTTTGAACAACACCCTTGAGTATGATTTTAAAGCTGTCCTGGTTGGACGTGAAGGCAGCGGGACATTCCTTAAGATCAGCCACTATTTGGAAGGGGCTGGTGTTGAAAAGGAGTTTGGATCTGATTTTATAGACGAATTGAAACATATATCAATTACCGGTAGTAACGAAGGAACCGGTGGCATGGATATGTCAATAGGAACCGTGTATCTAAATCCCAAACAGTCAAAGGCATATTTTATTCTGCGGGAAAACTCAGCAGAAGATAACATGGCAAATGTTTCGCTGTATTCATATAATATGATTGACGGAACTATTAAAAAATTGTTTTCTGATACAGGCACGTTCACAGATTTGTTTTTCACAAAAGATTATAAATATATGGGCTTCAGCTACTATGATCACCCTTCAGCCGGTGCATTAGAGGAAAAT
>DULF01000037.1 GCA_012840535.1 Clostridiaceae bacterium | reverse complement strand
CTGCATTGCAACAGAGTTCTTATCATATCCTAACTCAACAAGTTTCTCAATCTCCCTGACCAACCCTTTTTCTATCATTAAATCGACTCTCTTGTTAATCCTGTCATAAAGCTTTTGCCTGTCCATTCTAAGTCCTATTTTTATATAATTATACTTCGGAGGCTCAAGCCTCGAAACTTTCTGATGATACGATATGGTTTTCTTTGTATGCTCGTATACCTCGATGGCCCTTATCACCCTTTTAACATCATTGGGATGAATTTTTGCCGCTGCTTCCGGGTCAATTTTTTTCAGCATATCATGTATATAAGCATTTCCCTTCTCTTTCGCTTCGTTTTTTAATCTTTCCCTCAACTTCCAATCGCTCACCGTTTCGGAAAAGTTTATATTATACAATAATGAATTTATATACAAACCAGTGCCTCCGACAACTATAGGCAATTTTCCTTTCCTAAGGATCTGGTCGATATACTTGTAAGCAAGCTGTTGAAACCTGGCAACACTGAATTCTTCATCCGGATTGACTTCATCTATCAAATAATGCTTTATGCCCTGCCTTTCCTCCTCATCAGGTTTTGCAGTGCCAATATCCATATACCTGTAAATCTGCATCGAGTCAGCAGATACTATCTCCCCGTTCAGATCCTTTGCAAGCTCTATTGATAAACTGGTTTTGCCGGATGCCGTCGGTCCAATAATAACAATTACATTGTCCATTTCTTAAACCCTCTTAAACATCTTCTCTATTTCGTACCTGGTTAGCTTCAAAACCGTTGGCCGGCCGTGAGGACATGTATAGGGATTCCCGAAAGATTGAAGCTCATTTACCAGGTTCCTTATTTCTGCTTTATCAAGCTTCCTGTTTGCTTTTACAGCTGCCTTGCATGCAATCCTATACAATGTTTCCTCAGCCAGCATATTGATGTCAGTTTTATTTGAGCTTGAAACAAAGTCCAAAGCTTCCAAAAAGATGTCCCTCACATCGCTACTGTCGCTCATAAACGGGACAGATCGTACTATAACAGAATTATGCCCAAAATCTTCAAATATAAAACCAAGTTTTTCAAAAAAATCCTTCTTTTCCTCAGCAATCTTTATTTCCTGGTACGTCAGCTCAATGTTTACCGGGGTTAAAAGCATTTGGGCAAGAGGCTCGTTATTGTAATATTTTTTCTTCAAATGCTCAAACATTATTCTTTCATGTGCCGCATGCTGATCAATTATATACAGTTCATCTTCCTTCTGCATTATAATGTAAGTTGAAAATGCCTGTCCTACTATACTTGCGCCTGAAAGCGGTCCGGTTCCGGCATGTTCATATACTTGTTCCTCTTCTCCTAAAATCCTGGTATCCTGCTTATCATCTTCAGCAATGTCAATTATATCAGTATCAGTCTCATCACATGTTCCGGCTCCATACATATCAAATCCGCATGTATTGGTTACAAGCGTATCCGCTTCGCCTGGACCTGCTTCATGCGTATCGGCGTCATATGTATAGACTTCATCATGTTTTAACGTAATAATATCTTCATCAATACTTTGCTGTATATATTTATCATGCAGCACTTTCCTATCTTTCGGCAAAAAAGGATCCTGGAGCTTTAAATCCTGAAGCTCAGCTTTCCTGAAATCCGATCTGCCAAGAAGCGCACTGCTTACTGCGCTATAAACGCTTCTAAACAAATCCTGCTCATTCGAAAATTTAACTTCCATCTTGGAAGGATGGACGTTCACATCAATAAGAGCTGGGTTTATTTCAAGGTTTAACACTATAAACGCAAACCTGTTCTTCATCAGGAATGTCCTGTACGCTTCATCTATGGCTGATGAAACAAGCTTGCTTTTTACATAGCGCCTGTTTATATAAATAGACTGCTGACTCCTGTTAGACCTTGATATCTCAGGTTTACCGGCATATCCGGTTATTTTTGCCATATCATCCTGATATTTTATTTCACATACGTTTTTGGCAGTATCTTTTCCATATATGCTGAAAATAGTACTTAACAGGTCATTATTCCCCGGGGTATGAATGACTGTTGAACCGTTGCTGACCAATTTAAACGAAATATGGGGATTACCCAGGGCTATCCTGCTTACAATGTCAGCAACGTATCCAGATTCCGTACTGTCTTTTTTGAGGAACTTGTACCTTGCAGGAGTATTATAGAAAAGATCCCGCACCACAACGGAAGTGCCGGTAGGACAGCCGGTTTGCCTTCTTTCAGTAACCACACCGCCTCTTACCTCTATAAAGCTTCCATACGGGTCGCGCTTGTGCCTTGTTGTAAGCTGTACGACCGAAACAGCTGCTATACTTGCCAGAGCCTCACCTCTAAAGCCCATTGTTGATATTTTTATAAGGTCATCAGAATTTCTTATTTTGCTTGTCGCATGCCTTTCAAAGGCAATTTCAATATCATCACTTTCTATTCCTGAGCCGTTATCTGTAACTCTAATATACGGTATTCCGCCTTTTTTTATTTCAATAACAATATTGTCCGCTCCTGCATCAATAGCGTTTTCTATGAGTTCTTTCACTACTGAAGCAGGTCTTTCAATAACTTCTCCTGCCGCTATTTTATTTGAAGTATTTTCATCAAGTATTATTATGCTCCCCATATTTATCCCTTCTTCAATTTTTGCTGCAGGTTATATAATGTATTCAGCGCCTCCAACGGCGTTATAGTTGAAATATCGATACCCTTTATTTCTTCAACAACCTCATCTGTTATTTTTGAAGCGCGGCTTACAGAAAACAGGTCAAGCTGTCCCTCCATCAGCATTTTGTTTTTTCTGACCCTTGAAGCCCTCTTGCTTATATCCGCTTCATTCAGCTCCGCCAATATTTCTTTAGCCCTGTTTATAACAAGCTCAGGCACTCCTGCAAGCCTTGCCACCTGTATTCCATAGCTGTCATCAGCGCCACCTCTTATGATCTTTCTTAAAAATATTATATCATCTCCGTTTTTTTCAACTGAAATACAGTAATTTTTTATTCCTGTCAGTTTACCTTCCAGCTCCGTAAGTTCATGATAGTGGGTCGCGAAAAGGGTCCTGCAGCCTATTTTTTCCTTATCGCTTATATATTCAATTACAGACCAGGCTATACTCAAGCCGTCGAAGGTACTTGTCCCGCGTCCTATCTCGTCCAGTATCAGCAGGCTCCTTGGAGTCGCATTTTCTAAGATATTGGCAACCTCCGACATCTCAACCATGAAAGTGCTTTGTCCTGAAGCCAGGTCGTCCGAAGCTCCGACTCTGGTAAATATCTTATCAACAATACCGATTTTTGCGGATTTCGCAGGAACGAAACTTCCTATCTGGGCCATCAGGACAATCAATGCCACCTGTCTCATGTAAGTTGATTTTCCTGCCATATTGGGTCCTGTTATTATTGAAATCCTGTTTTCATCCATATCCAACAATGTGTCATTAGGCACAAAAGAAGAGTCTCCAAGCATTTTTTCAACAACCGGATGCCGCCCGTCGGTTATTTCTATTCTATCTTCCGTGCTAATCTCAGGCATCGTGTAGGATTCCCTGTCGGCTACTTCCGCCAGTGAACATATAACATCTATCTCTGATAAACATCTGGCAGTATTTTTAATCCTTCTTACCTGAGATGCGATCTTGTTTCTAATATCAAGAAAAAGCTGATGCTCAAGGGCAATAAGCTTTTCTTCCGCTCCCAGTATGGTATCTTCTATTTCTTTCAGTTCCTGCGTTATATAGCGTTCACAGTTTGCCAGGGTCTGTTTCCTGATATATTCGGGAGGCACCTGGGAATAGTTGGATTTTGTAACTTCTATATAGTATCCGAATACTTTGTTGAAACCTACCCTGAGGTTTTTTATTCCCGTCTTCTCCCTTTCTTGATTTTCAAGAGCTGCAACCCAGTTTTTCCCTTCAATGGTCGCTTTTCTGTACTTGTCCACATCGTCATTGTATCCGTTCTTAATAATCCCCCCTTCTGTTATGGTTACAGGAGGGTCATCAACAATTGACTTGTCGATTAACTCGTATATATCCTCAAGGGTGTCTATTTGCTCATAGTTACGTTTGTTTAAACTTGATTCGCATTGTTCAAGCAGGCTCTTTATGTATGGAACCTGCCCTATTGAGTTTTTTAAAGCCACCAAATCCCTGCCGTTTGCATTGCCTATGACTACTTTGCCCATTAGCCTCTCAATATCATAAACTCTCTTAAGCAGTTCCCTTATCTCCATGCGAACCATAAACTTTTCTTTCATTTCCCTGACAGCTTCCAGCCTCTCGTTTATATCGGCGACGTTTATCAGGGGTTGCTCTATCCATTTTCTTATCAGCCTGCCCCCCATTGAAGTAACTGTTCTGTCCAAAACCCATAGAAGGCTGCCCTTGCGGGATCTTTCCCTCATTGTCTCCGTCAATTCCAGGTTTCTTCTTGTAGACGCATCAATAATCATAAATTCTTCGATTTTGTACGAAGTGATATTTTGAATATGATTAAGATTTACCTTTTGAGTCTGCTCAAGGTACTCAAGAAGGGCCCCGGAAGCGTTTATCTCAAGTTCATACTCTCTGTCTAAAAGCTCACTCTTTTCAAACTGGCTTCTGATTTTGCCTATGGCATAATCTGTTTCGAAATACTCGTCATTAAATCTTGACAGGTACACATTGAATCTTTTCCTGATGTTTTCGACAAGCCCGGTGTCATCGAAAAAGCTGCTGTTTGCAATAATCTCGGAAGGGGAATATTTTGCGATTTCGTCTAAAAGCTTGTTTACCGTGTTGCCCCAGCTGATATTTGTAGAACTGAATTCTCCTGTGGAAACATCAACAATGGATATTCCGAAAAAACACCCGTATTTGTAAACCGACATAAGGTAGTTGTTTTTCCTTTCGTCCAGCATTGATGAATCAAATACGGTACCCGGAGTTACCACCCTTATGACTTCTCTTTTTACAATGCCTTTGGCAAGGGCAGGGTCTTCCACCTGTTCGCATATGGCAACCTTATACCCTTTGTTTATCAACCGTGATATATATGAATCGGCAGCATGAAAGGGCACACCGCACATGGGCGCCCTTTCCTCAAGTCCGCAATCTCTTCCCGTAAGTGTGATTTCAAGCTCTCTGGACGCTATTTCAGCATCCTTGAAAAACATTTCATAAAAATCTCCCAGTCTGAAAAAAAGAATACAGTCCTTGTACTGCTCTTTTAAATCCAAATACTGCTGCATCATTGGAGTCAAATTTGCCATTTTCAAAACCTCACCCCATGCTATAGTCACTTTGGGCTTAATCTATATTACGGTCCCTTCCAGTGACCACGTCTGTATCTTATTAATTCTAACCTTAACAAGTTTCCCTATCAATTCTTCATTTCCCTTAAAATTAACAATTTTGTTTGTCCTGGTCCTTCCGCTTAAAACATTCTTGTTTGTTTTGCTGACTCCTTCCACAAGCACTTCAACTTCCTCATCCAGCAGTTTTTCGTTGTTTTCCCTGCTGATTCTGTTCTGCACCTCTATAAGCCTTTCAAATCTTTCCTTCTTAACGTCTTCAGGAACCTGATCTTCTTTATTGGCTGCCGGAGTGCCTGTCCTTTTTGAATAAAGGAATGTGTAAGCCATGTCGAAACGCACCTTTCTAACAACGTCCAGTGTATCATCAAAATCCTCTTCTGTTTCGCCTGGGTAACCTACGATTATATCAGTTGTAAGAGCAACTCCGTTTATTGAATTCTTTATCTTGTCAACCAATTCAAGATACTGTTCTTTTGTGTATTTCCTGTTCATTTCCTTCAATATTCTGCTGCTTCCGGCCTGCACGGGAAGATGAATATGCTCGCATACTTTTTCACAGTCCCTCACAGCAGCAATCAAATCATCGGAAAGATCCTTAGGGTGCGATGTCATAAATCTGATCCTTTCGATTCCGCTGATTTTATTGACCTCACGAAGAAGGTCCGAAAAACCAATACCTGTGTCCAGGTCTTTGCCGTATGAGTTTACATTCTGTCCCAGGAGGGTTACCTCCTTGTATCCTTCCTGGCCAAGTTCCCTGATTTCTTCCAGTATTCTTTCCGGCTGCCTGCTCCTCTCTCTTCCCCTGACATAGGGTACGATACAATATGAGCAGAAATTGTTGCATCCGTACATTATTGTAACCCATGCTTTTACCCTGTCTTTTCGCTCAATAGGAATATCTTCGGCAACCAGGCCGTAAGAATCCCATATGTCAACAATACTTTCGCCCGAGCTTAATGCGGAATACAAAAGTTCCGGAAACTTATACAAATTATGAGTCCCGAAAATCAAATCAACATGGGAGTATTTCTCCCGGATGTGTTCAACAACTTCCTTCTGCTGTGTCATACAGCCGCATACAGCTATTATCATGTCAGGCTTTTCCCGTTTCAGCCTTTTCAAGGAACCTAAATGCCCGTAAACCTTGAGTTCTGCATTTTCCCTTACGCAGCAGGTGTTATAAATTATAAGGTCGCTTTCCCCGATGTTTTCCGTTTCAATATACCCCATCTGATTGAGCATCCCTGAAAGCCTTTCTGAATCGTTCTCATTCATCTGGCAGCCGTAAGTGTTTAACTGGAACTTTTTTAGTTTTCCCTTATTCAGTTCTTTAACAAGATATATAAATTCTCTCTGCCTGTTCATTTCTTCAACAGAAACACAATTATTCCCGCGTCTTCCCATAAGCTTCAACCTTTCATATTTAGTCCGTAAATATCTTTTTCAATGCATAATTTAACCCGCTCTCTGGTTCTATTATCTCCTTTTAACGAGTTTTCGATAAACTCGGGGTGTTCATTTAAAAATTGCCTCATGGACTCCTTTGGATTTTCAATATAATCCAGCACCATTTTGTGCTGCCTTTCATCAATCAGCCCAATGGACAGCGCTTTGTCGAAAAGGTCTTCTTCTATCCTTATCATGGCATGTGACTCTATGCCTTCGCCCGATAGCAATTCTGCTCCGCCCTGCATTCTGTCAACTACTGCCAGACTCCATCTTATTCCTCCCCCAAGTTTCCTTACGGCCGGAATCCATGCTCTTTCATAGCTGGAAGCCTCGGTTATCAAATCAGCAATATGCAGAATATTTTTCCCTTTTAGATTATCCGGAATCGCAACAATTCCGTTTTCAACCATAACAGACGCAAGGTCTTTATATATAACCAGGTGTGGCTTTTTCAATTTTTCAGCGATAATCAACGAAAAAAACCAGTCCCGTCTTTCTCCTCCTGAAACGCAGTCTATTTTTTCAAGCCCGATATTGGTATAAATATACCGGCACATTTCATCAATTACCCCCCTGTAGATGGGGTCGGAGAGATAATTATGCATTGCATGCTCTTTAACAATCAAGGGACATCTTAATATATCGTTTCTTGCATTATCAATTATACCGAGGAGTTCATTTGCTTTTTCCTCGCTTCCGTAAAGAAAGTGAGTATTTATATAATATGGCCCTATTGTTCCCGATGTATACCAGAAGGGCTTGTCCCCTGAACAAACCCTCACGGCTTTTGTCTCAAAAAGCCATGATATAAGCTTTTCATTGGTTTCCTTCAAAACTTAACCCCCTATCCCTTGCCTCCAAGGCTTTATTGTATTCCACCCACCATTCCTGGTTTTGAATGGTACTTGTTTCTTTATCCAGATGGGATGCGTCGCCTTCAAGTACAATGTCAAATTTTCCTTCGCAATAATCAATTATAGTTACGGAAGTATTTTCATACCATGGGATATCAAGCATTTTCTCAAGGTCACAGCCTTTAAAATAACACATCAGAACCTTGATTGCAGTACCATGGGTAACTACACAAATGTTTTTTCCTTTGTTGTTATTTATAATATATTTTATCTCATCCATCAGTCTATGCTGAAATTCATCCATTGCCTCGCCATTGGGCATTCTGTGCAAATGGGGCTGGTTTTCCCATGTATCATAAGCTTTAGGCCATTTTTTAGGAAGTACGTCCCATCTTTCGTTTTCCCAATCGCCACCATTGATTTCCTTCAGCTTGTCGGTGCGAATAATCGGCAAATTCTTAACTCTGGATATATATTCAGCTGTTTGCAAGGCTCTTTTCAGGGTGCTTGAATATATAACGTCAATCCTTTCCTTCTCAAGCCTCTCGGCTACTCTTTTTGCCTGAATATGCCCTTTTTCAGTTATAGGCGAATCAGTCCAGCCGTGAAAATACCTGTTGATGTTTCCTTCCCCTTCGGCATGTCTTACCAGAATAAGGCGTGTTTTCATTACTCATTCAACTCCAGTTTTCCAATAATATCGTATACACTTTTATAGTTATATTTCTCAAGATATTTTTTTATACCCTCTGCCACATCCACGCAGGCTTCCGGGTTGACAAAATTAGCTGTCCCCACCATTACCGCGCAAGCCCCTGCAAGCATAAACTCAATAGCATCGTCGCCGCTTGATATTCCACCCATGCCTATAACAGGTATTTTTACAATGCTTGCAACTTCATAAGTCATTCTGACAGCAACCGGCTTGACGGCAGGTCCCGAAAGCCCTCCCATATTGTTGGCAAGCACAGGCCTTCTTTTATGTATATCAATCGCCATCCCCAGAATTGTGTTTATCAGGGATATGGCATCTGCTCCGCTGTCCTCTGCGGCTTTGGCAATTTCCTTGATGTCCGTCACATTTGGAGTCAGTTTCACTATAAGAGGCTTTTTGCAAAAGGCCCTTACCTTGCGTGTTATTTCCGAGATTCCGCTTACAGTGTTTCCGAAAGCCACACAGCCTGCCTTCACATTAGGGCATGAAACATTGAGCTCGATGGCGTCGATATTTGCGCTGCTTAAGATTTCAGCCATTTCACAGTATTCCTCAATTGTATTCCCCGCAATATTGGCAATGACAGCAGTGTCAAACTTTCTGAGAAAGGGTATTTCTTTTTCTATAAACTCCTTTACCCCGGGATTTTGCAACCCCACGCTGTTCAGTATGCCGGCAGGCGTTTCGGCTATTCTGGGAGGCTTGTTGCCACGTCTTTTTTGAAGGGTGAGCCCTTTTACACTAATGCCCCCGATTTTGTTAAGATCCACATATTCCGCATACTCCCTGCCAAAACCAAACGTGCCTGATGCGGCAATCACAGGATTTTTTAATTTTATGCCGGCAATCTCAACCTGCATGTTTATATTATCTGCCATATTATCAGTCAAGTTCATTCGTTGCCCCTTCCATTAGATGGTTTTGGTGTTTCATTCATCAAAAATTATCTGGTCGCTCCAGAAAACAGGTCCGTCCTTGCATACATGGCTATAATCCCAGTCATCGCCCTGTTTGGTTTTGCACGCGCATACAAGGCATGCCCCTATTCCGCAACCCATCCTCTGTTCCAGGGATACCTGACACCTTATGTTATGCTTTTTCGCCAGGTATGCTACCTTCTTCAGCATTGGACCGGGGCCGCATGCGTAGATTATATCAAAAGTTTGTCCATTGTCCAGTGATTCTTCCAATAAACCGGTTACAAGTCCCTTTCTGCCGGCGCTTCCGTCATCGGTTGCTATATGGAGGCTGTCACACGCCTTTTCAAAATCATCTGAAAGAACAATGCACTCCTTGTTTCTGAAGCCAAGAAACACAGTCTTTTCTGCACTTTGCATTTCCTTAAGCAGAAACAACAAGGGGAATATCCCGATTCCTCCACCGACAACCGCAATTTTACGAAAACTTTCATTTATGAAAAAGGGCTTTCCAAGGGGCCCTATAATGTCAACTGTGTCTCCCGCTTTCTTCATAGCAAGCATCCCGGTACCTTTTCCTCTTACCTGGAACACAATATCAAAAGCCCCCTTATCCCTGTCCACTCTTAAAATGCTTATTGGACGCCTTAGCAGGGTATTTATGCCCTCACAGCTTCTTATATTAACAAACTGGCCAGGTAATGCATTTTCGGCTATATAGCCGGACGCTATGCGCATAAGGTATATGTCAGGTGCAAGCGCATCCAGTCTAACGACAGGGTACACTCCTTTCCTACCTACAGGCTGGACGTCAAGGGGTGTCCGATTAAGGTAAGGGGACACTCCTTTCCCACCTGTAAACTGAACGTCAAGGGGTGTCCGTTTAAGGTAAGGGTACACTCCTTTCCTACCTACAGGCTGAGCGTCAAGGGGTGTCCCCTTTTGAGCGCCTGAATTTGTCACTTTATTCCCTCCTAAATCTCACCTATATTCACGATACTCAGGTCTTTTTCTTCCTTACCCAGCTTTATGCACTCGAGTACGGCTCTTGCCGTATCAAGCGACGTAAGGCATGGTATGGACATTTCCACAGCCTTTCTCCTTATTTTAAACCCGTCCCTTTCAGGTTTCCTTCCTTTTGTTGGGGTGTTTATTACAAGGTTAATTTTACCTGATTGTATCAAATCAATCAAGTTAGGCGAACCTTCATCTATCTTCTTCACTGCATTTGTGGCTATTCCGTGCATATTTAACACATTGGCGGTCTTGCCTGTTGCCCAGAGTTCAAAGCCAAGCTTTTCAAACTCTTCAGCAAGTGGAAGCATTTCAAGTTTGTCAGTATCCCTTACGGTTATGAGGATACCTCCGCCTTTTTTAGGCAACTTTATACCTGACGCGATAATTCCTTTATACAGAGCTTCTGCAAAAGTTTTTGCTATTCCCAGCACCTCGCCTGTGGATTTCATCTCAGGCCCTAGGCTTGTATCCACGTCATGCAGTTTCTCAAAGGAGAAGACAGGAACTTTTACGGCAACATAATCCGACTTCCTGTATAAGCCCGTTCCATATTCAAAATCCCTCAGCTTTTTGCCCATCATTATCTTTGTAGCTACCTTAACCATCGGTATGCCGGTTACTTTGCTGATATAAGGCACTGTACGGCTTGAGCGCGGGTTTACTTCGATTACGTACAGCGTATTGTTATAAAGCACATATTGTATATTTATCAATCCCACTACTTTTAAAGCCCTCGCAAGCTTTTTCGTGTAATCTACAATTAGATTCTCGGTTTTACGGCTTATTGACCGGGACGGATATACGGAAATACTGTCACCTGAGTGGACCCCCGCCCTCTCCAGGTGTTCCATTATTCCGGGAATCAGAATATCCTCTCCGTCACTTATGGCGTCAACCTCAATTTCCTTCCCCATCATATATTTATCTATAAGTATCGGATGTTCCTGCCTGACCCTGTTTATTATCTCCATGAACTCCGTAATATCCTTATCGTTGTATGCTATTTCCATTCCCTGTCCACCCAGTACATAGGAAGGCCTTACAAGCACAGGATACATCAATTCGTTTGCTGCCTGAAGAGCCTCTTCCAGCGTAAATACTGTCTTTCCCTTAGGTCTAGGAATATTGAGCTCTTCCAGTATTTTGTCAAATTTTTCCCTGTCTTCTGCCATGTCAATGTATTTCGGAGCTGTTCCGAATATTTTCACTCCAAGTTCATCCAGGGCCTTTGTAAGTTTTATGGCAGTCTGCCCGCCAAACTGGACTATGGCACCGTCAGGTTTTTCAGTTTCTACAATATTCTCAATATCCTCAGGGGTGAGCGGTTCAAAATACAACCTGTCTGCAGTATCAAAGTCCGTACTCACAGTCTCGGGATTGTTATTTGCAATAATCGTCTCATATCCTTCTTCCTTGATAGCCCATACCGAGTGGACCGAGCAGTAGTCAAATTCAATCCCCTGTCCGATTCTTATGGGCCCTGAGCCAACCACCAGCACTTTCTTGTTTTCCGTCTTCTTTACTTCTGAATATTCATCGTACGTTGAATAATAATACGGTGTGACTGCCTCAAATTCAGCCGCACATGTGTCAACCATCTTGTAGGCTGCATTAATTCCCAATTCTTTCCGCTTGTTTTTTACGTCTTTCCTGTCGCACCCTATAAATTTTGCTATTGCCCCGTCAGTAAAGCCCATTTGTTTGCACCTGACCAATATCTCGCCCGTCAGGGAGTCAATGGTCAGTGTCTTAAGTTTTTCTTCCATTAAAACAATCTCATTTATCTTGTTTATGAAAAACTTGTCTATTTTGGTTACCTTGTTGATATCGTCAACCGTTATTCCTCTTCTTAAGGCCTCAGCAATCACAAGTATCCTTTCATCGTTTGCGTCTTCAAGCTTATGCCTTATCTCACTGTCCTCAAGTTTTCTGTATAAATCCTGTTCCAGCGTGAAAATACCAAGTTCCAGTGAACGTATCGCTTTCATCAGGGCAGCTTCAAAAGAATTGCTTATAGCCATCACTTCACCGGTTGCTTTCATCTGGGTTCCAAGGGTTCTTTTCGCCTTTACAAACTTGTCGAAAGGCCATTTTGGTATTTTAACCACGACATAATCCAGGGTGGGTTCAAAGCATGCGTAGGTTTTCCCGGTAATTTCATTCTTTATTTCATCAAGCCCATAGCCAATCGCTATCTTTGTAGCAACTTTCGCAATCGGGTAACCTGTCGCTTTTGACGCAAGGGCCGATGAACGGCTTACCCTTGGGTTTACCTCAATAACAGCGTATTCGTAGCTTTCAGGGTGGAGTGCAAACTGAATGTTGCAGCCTCCTTCAATCTTCAGCCTGGAAATAATCTTTAAAGCAGCCGCTCTTAACATCTGGTATTCCTTGTCAGACAATGTCTGGGATGGTGCGACGACTATGCTGTCTCCCGTATGGATGCCAACCGGGTCTATGTTCTCCATGTTGCATACAGTGATAGTGTTTCCTTTGCTGTCTCTGACCACCTCATACTCTATTTCCTTCCATCCGTAAATGCACTTCTCAATCAAAACCTGATGGACTCTGCTAAGTCTTAATCCGCCGGAGCAAATATCCTCCAGCTCTTTTGCATTGCTGGCTATTCCTCCCCCTGTACCTCCAAGGGTATAAGCCGGCCTCACAATTACAGGGTATCCTATTTCCTCTGCAAATTCCCTGGCATCAGCTACCGTGTTTACGACCCTGCTGGCTATGCAAGGCTCGTTTACGCTTTCCATCGTGTCTTTGAAAGCCTGCCTGTCTTCAGCCATCTTTATGGCCTCAGTTGACGTTCCCAGAAGCCTTACTCCGTTTCTGTCCAAAAAGCCTTCCTCAGCGAGCTCCATGGCAAGATTGAGCCCGGTTTGCCCGCCAAGGGTGGGGAGAATGCTGTCAGGCTTTTCTTCCAGTATGATTTTCTTTACAATCTCTGCGCAAAGAGGCTCTATATACACCTTGTCTGCGATATTTGTATCAGTCATGATTGTTGCCGGATTGCTGTTCACAAGCACTACCTCTATACCTTCCTCTTTAAGCGCACGGCAGGCTTGCGTACCGGCATAGTCAAATTCGGCCGCCTGGCCGATAATTATCGGTCCTGAGCCGATGACAAGCACCTTTTTTATATTCTCATGTTTCGGCATTGAAAAACTCCTTCCTGAAATTTGCGGTTTAAATTGGTATCAGCTTTTGTTTTCCCGGATAACATCAATGAATTTGTTAAACAAATAGGCAGTTTCCATCGGGCCGGGCGAAGCTTCCGGGTGGAACTGCACTGAAAAAACAGGCATATCCTTGTACCTTATGCCTTCAATTGTTCCATCATTCATATTTCTGTGAGTTACAACCGCCCTGCCGGTATCAATTGAGCATTCAACAACTGTATATCCATGATTCTGGGTAGTAATATATGTCAAATCCTTTTCGAGATCCTTGACTGGATGGTTGCAGCCCCTGTGGCCATATTTCAATTTTTCAGTGTCGGCGCCCATTGCAAGGGCAATTAACTGATGTCCAAGGCATATGCCAAAAACGGGCTTTTTGCCCAGAAGAGATTTTATTACCCCAATCTCCCTGCCGCAGTCTTTTGGGTCCCCAGGTCCGTTTGAAAGGACTATTCCGTCAGGGTTTATGCTTAGGATATCTTCTGCTGGGCTGGACGCAGGGAATTGATAAATTTCACAGTTTCTCTCTAAAAGAGAGCGGATAATGTTTTGCTTAATTCCGTAATCAATTAAAGCAATCCTATATCCGCTTCCCTTAAAATATTTTATTTCTCTTGTTGTAACCTCACTTACCGGGTTTTTAATCCTGTAACTCTTAATCTCATCAATTTTTTTATTGAAGTCAAAGTTTTCATCTGTTGTAATAATGCCCTTCATTGTGCCTTTCTCCCTGATAATTCTTGTCAGGGCTCTTGTATCAATGCCTTCAATGCCCATTATATTATGCCTTTTCAGGTAATCATCCAGCCTTTCGTCTGATCTGAAATTGCTTGGAGTCCGGCACACTTCCCTTACTATCATCCCTCTTATCTGCGGCCTTCCGGATTCCATATCGTCAAGATTGATTCCGTAATTCCCAATGAGAGGATATGTCATTGTAACAATCTGTCCATAATATGACGGGTCTGTAATAACCTCCTGATAACCGGTCATGCCGGTATTAAAAACTATTTCACCGATAACTTCTCCTTCAACGCCAAAACTTCTTCCTTTAAAAATTGTACCGTCTTCAAGTGCCAAAATAGCTTTCATCAATAACCTCCTGTTGCTTCATTTATTTCGTCCCTCATTTTTATCGCCTCAGCCCTTGCCGCTTCGGCAAACCTTTCTTCTCCATACATACAGCTCCAGGTGTCAGATTGGTATGCACACATTATGCTTCTTGAAGCGTTTACAATCGCTCCAAGGCCGTCCCTTCCAAACGAATGGGCCGCATCCCTGGCTGTGCCACCCTGGGCTCCGTATCCTGGAACAAGAATATACGCATGTTTCATAATGTTCCTTAATATTTTTGCCTGGTTCGGGTAAGTCGCCCCTATTACCGCCCCAACGCTGCTGTAACCGTATTTGCCTATAAGATCCTTTCCCCACTCTTCTACATACTCAGCCAATATTTCATAGACGCTTTTACCTTGATAAGTTAACAAATCCTGAATCTGTCCCGACGATTTATTTGAAGTCTTTACCAGAATAAAGATTCCCTTTTCGTATTTTTTGCAGTCTTCAATGAAAGGCTTTATGCCGTCATATCCAAGAAAAGGGTTTACTGTAAGGGCATCAACATCAAAGGCTGCTTCAGACTTGTTGCAAGTGATTTCCGTCCTACCTAGGTAAGCTGATGAATAAGCCTGTGCCGTGCTGCTGATGTCATTCCTTTTTCCGTCGACAATTACAAGCAATCCTTTATTCTTTGCATATTTTATTGTTTCATCAAAGACTTTCAATCCTTCAATTCCGTACATTTCATAATATGCAGTCTGAAGTTTCACAGCAGGGACAATATCATAAACCGCATCGATTATTCTTTTATTAAATTCCAGTATCGACTCGCAAGCGCCTTTCATGTTTTCCCCATATAAAGAAAAAGCTTTTTCCTTAATAAACCGGGGAACATATTCTATTCTCGGGTCCAATCCGACAACGCTGGGATTTTTCTTTTCTTTTATCCTGTCAATTAATTTGTCAATAAACATTGTATCCTCCTACAACAGCACTTTTTCCCTTACTATTACTTTACCGTTAACAATGGTATAAACAATACTGCCACTTAGTTTAAACCCATGAAAGGGTGAATTTTTGCTTTTTGACTTAAATTTGTTTACGTCAACTACATATTCATCGTCTAAATCAACTATCGTGATATCAGCTGTCCTGCCAACCTCAAGTATCCCTTTGTTGAGTCCAAGTATCCTGGCAGGATTGTAACACATTTTTTCAACCAGGTCCTTCATGGAAAGTATACCCGGTTTAACAAGGTAAGTAATTGCCAGAGGAAGGGCTGTTTCAAACCCCACCATGCCACTGGTAGCAACGTTAAACTCGACATTTTTTTCATCCATATGATGAGGCGCATGGTCTGTTGCAATTATATCTATCGTTCCGTCACGCAGGCCTTCAATTACAGCATCAACATCTTTTCTTGTACGGAGCGGAGGATTGACTTTTGCAAGAGTGTTGAATCCTTCACAGGCATCCTCTGTCAATGAGAAATAATGAGGACATGTTTCCGCTGTAACCTTCACTCCACGTTTCTTTGCATTCCTTATCAAATCCACGGAAAGTTCCGTACTTACATGAGCTATGTGTATTGGAACATTTAAATACTCAGCCAGAATTAAATCCCTTGACACCATGATTGCTTCTGCGGCAGAAGGTATTCCTTTAAGTCCATGCACTGTAGACTGGTACCCTTCATTCATTACCCCCTCATCAGACAAATCAGGATCCTCGCAATGTGAAATAACTGTAATATCAAACATGGAAGCATATTGTAGGGCTTTTTTCATCAGGGATGAACTTTTTACAGGTTTTCCGTCATCCGAGATTGCAACGGCACCTGCAAATTTCAACTCTCCGATTTCCGCAAGTTCCTCTCCCTGCAAACCCTTGCTTATAGCTCCTATGGGATAGACATTTATTAAACCGTCCTGTTTTGCCTTGTTTAATACATACCTTACCACTGATTCATTATCAATTACAGGGTTGGTGTTGGGCATACACGCTACCGATGTAAAACCTCCCATCGCTGCGCTTCTTGTCCCTGTTTCAATATCTTCTTTATATTCATAACCCGGGTCTCTTAAATGGCAATGCGCGTCTACCAAACCAGGTATCACATACTTGCCTTCAGCATCTATCAAATCACCGCTTGCAAGTTCGAGATCATTGCCTATCTCAACCACTTTTCCGTCTTCAATCATCACGTCGAACACACCGTCAAGACCTGTCTTAAAATCCAGGACATGACCGCCTTTAATTAATATCTTCATTGCTGCGCCTCCTTGTCAAAAGGTATAAAAGTGCCATTCTTACCGCTACGCCGTTTGTAACCTGCTCATTTATCAAAGACCGGTCACAGTCAATAACTGACGATGTAAGCTCTACACCTCTGTTAACAGGTCCAGGATGCAATACAAGGGCATCCTTCTTGGCCAATACCAGCCTTTTTTCATCAAGCCCAAAGAATCTGGCATATTCTCTGATGGTGGGAAATAGCCCTTTTTTCTGTCTTTCGAGTTGGATGCGCAAACCTATTATTACATCCGTATCAATTAAAGCTTCCTGTATCGTATTAAAAACCTTGACACCGGTTTTTTCAATTCCAGGAGGCAAAAGCGTAGAAGGACCGGCAACGCAAACCTCCGCGCCAAGTTTGGTCAGGCCCCATATATTGCTTCTTGCAACCCTGCTGTGATAAATATCTCCAATTATTGCAACCCTTAAACCCTTTATGTCCCCTTTCGCTTCTTTAATTGTAAACATATCAAGAAGAGCCTGGGTCGGATGTTCGTTCATTCCGTCACCTGCATTTATAACGGAAGCTTTGACATGTTTTGCAAGCAAATGCGGAGCTCCTGACAAGGGATGCCTTAAGACAATAACATCAGTTCCCATTGCGTCAATGGTTTTTCCGGTATCAATAAGGCTTTCTCCTTTTGCGACACTGCTCACTGATGCGGAAATATTCGCAGAACTGGCGCTCATGTATTTTGAAGCCAGTTCAAAAGACAGCCTTGTCCGGGTGCTGTTTTCATAAAAGAGGGTAACTATCGACTTTCCCTGTAAGTGAGGCGTTTTCTTGTTTTTTGTAGTCAGAATCAGCTTCATCGTTTTGGCCGTCTCCAGGATAAATTCAATTTCGTCCGCCGATAAATCTTTAAGTCCCAAAAGATCTTTTGATTTTAAATACATGTACTATTCCCACCCTTAACTTATCTTAAAAAAATAGCAAGGAACCTTTTCCTTACTATCATTTTTTCTCAATATCGCTTATAGTAACTTTGTTGACTCCGTCAAACTCAACAAGTTTGACATTTACAATTTCACTCCTTGAAGTTGGTACATTCTTTCCTACATAGTCGGCTCGTATTGGCAGTTCCCTGTGTCCTCTGTCAACAAGTATCGCCAACTGGATTTTGCTGGGTCTTCCTATATCCATCAACGCATCAATTGCTGCCCTTGCGGTTCTTCCGGTATAAAGAACGTCATCGACAAGTACAACCTTCTTATTAGTTATTGGGAAGTTTATCTCGGTACCGTTTATTACAGGATGCTCTCCAAGCATGCTGAGGTCATCCCTGTAAAAAGTTATATCGAGTACGCCTACTTCAACCTTTTTGCCTTCCACTTCGTAGATTTTTTGGGCAATCATTTTTGCCAAAGGCACTCCCCGTCTCTGGATTCCAATCAGAACAAGATCCTCGACGCCTTTATTTTTCTCAATTATCTCATGTGCAATCCTTGTTATCGCTCTCATTATACCGCTTTCATCCATTATTTCAGCCTTATCGATCATTTTTCCATCACCCCGGTTCCATGAATTCATTTTCGTTCCCACATGGCAGCATCAATAAAAATGTTTTGCGCACCGCAGTATTAAAAAACTTCCTGCCCCGATGGCAGGAAGTCTGAAAAACCCTCTACAAACAAAACCTCTATATTAAACGTTTATTTTTGTATTCTACCTTTCCAGCCTCTCTGGACTTTTTAAAAGGTTGTATTCAATTAAAATTAATAATATCATACCATAACTTAATTGTCCACATTTTTTTACAATATGTAATGTTTTTCGTTATAGTGCCTATCACAAAAATTATGTGACAGGAAATTGCCCCTACAACCCTCTTCTCAGAGTTTCCAGAAGCTCCTTGAAATACCCGGGAAGCTTCGACTCGAACTCCACATATTTACCTGTTGAGGGATGTTCAAATCCAAGCAGCTTTGCATGCAAAGCCTGCCCATCTATTTTAAACTTCTGTTTTTTTCTGCCATACACCATGTCTCCCACAACCGGATGCCCGATAAATGACATGTGGACGCGGATCTGGTGCGTTCGTCCCGTTTCGAGTTTCAATTCAACGAAAGTATGGCCTTTGAATCTCTCAAGCACTCGGAAGTAAGTAACAGCCCTTCTTCCGTTTTTGACATTTACAGCCATTTTCTTTCTTTCAACAGGGTGTCTTCCTATAGGCGCGTCGATCTTGCCACGCTCATCTTTAATAACTCCCTCAACAATAGCTACATAAACCCTGTTAATATCGTGTTTTTTTAATTTTGCGGAAAGAAACTCATGTGCGGCATTATTTTTCGCAATTACCAATATGCCTGATGTATCTTTGTCTAACCTATGGACTATTCCTGGCCTTATTACACCGTTAATATCTGACAGCCGGTCTCCGCAGTACTCCATAATAGCATTCACAAGGGTGCCTGAGTAATTTCCGAAAGCGGGGTGGACAACCATTCCCTTTGGTTTGTTTACTACAAGTATATCATTATCTTCATGCAATATCTCCAAGTCAATTTTTTCCGGCTTTACTTCAAGCTTTTCAGGTTCCGGCACATTAATGACAATTTCATCGTGGAATTTCAAGCGGTAATTCGGTTTGACAAACTGCCCGTTTACAGTAATTCTCCTATCACTCAAGAGTTTTTGTATATATGTCCGTGAAAACCTTTCAAGCTTTGAAGCAATCCATGAGTCTATTCTCTCATTTTCGGTCTCAGACTTTAAATTAATTATTTCCATCTCTTTGCCACACCTCATGCTTATCCGAAAATCACTCAGTTGTTATTGCTTTCGGATCTTTATAGATAAACAGCAGGTAATATGCCAAGAGAACCGTCCCTATGGTGATAAAAGTATCGGCGACATTGAACGTGGGAAAATTGTAACTTCCAAAGTGAAAGTCCAAAAAATCTATAACTCCTCCCCTCTTGAATATCCTGTCAATTAAATTGCCTATGGCACCACCCAGGATAAATGACAAGGAGAGTTTCAAAATCCTGTTGTCCGTTTTAAAAAGAATATAAAACAATACTATTGATACAATTGACGGTACTATGATTAAAAAGTACCTTCTGTTTTGCAAAATCGACCATGCTGCTCCTTTGTTTGTCACGTTTGTTAAATAGAAAAATTTGTCAATTACCGGAATCATCTGGCCATGCTTTATATTGCCCGCCACGATATACTTCGTCAGCTGGTCAAGTCCTGTTATAAATAAAATAATAACAATCCATATCATATGCTTTGCTCCTCGTTGTTTTATTGTTCAATTATATACCACCTTGTAATATCGTTCAACAAATTCCAAATATATGGGTTAATTTCTCCCTTTATCCTTTTGCTGTAGGCCATGGCATTCTTGTAGAAGAAAAGGCCAATATAAGGAACATCGTCTAAAATCAGGTTTTTCATATTGCCAAACATAATTCTCCTTGATTCAAAGTCATTTTCACGGAATATCCCTTCTATGTAAGTGTTAACATTATAATTATCATATCCGGCTATGTTGTACACTGCTTCGGGAGACGGCAAAGGGCTTGAAGGCAAATATGCCTCTGAGTAAAGAAACGATATGTCCGGTATTGGCGATACCCTGCATCCCATTATTGCAATTTCATAATCACCGGATTGTACTCTTTTAAGCTGTTCATCCCACTTAACGGTTATTATTTCAATCTTTATACCGGTCTCCTCAAGCTGCTTTGCTAATATTTGCGCAATCTGGTTTCTTATTTCGTTTTCTTCATTGACGGTTATTTCCAACAATAAAGGCCGCTTTCTTCCTTCTATACGTTTATATAACATTCCCTTTTCTTCTTTCCACCCGGATTGAGAAAGAATATCCTTTGCCCTGTCTTTATCAGTCATGTACGAAGCCGTATTATTATCGTAAATCCATGAATCGGGCATAACAGGAATATCCGAAGGGACAGCTTTTCCAGGCAGTATTTCGTCAATTATCTTCATCCTGTCGATACTTAGCGCAATAGCCTGCCTGACAGCATCATCGCCAAGAATAGGGTTTTTAGTATTAAACGCAATAAACTCAAAGTTTCTGCCTGGGAAATCTTTTAGAGTAAGGTCGTATCTTCCCATATACCTGTCATACTCTATGCCTTCTATGTATATTAAATCAACTTCCTTTGACATAAATGCAGCTTCAATATCGCCTACATTCTCATATACTCTTACTTCTATTTCTTCAATGTACGGGGCCTCGAACGGCTGAGCGCCGTTTCCTTCTTTATTCCACCAATCAGTATTGGCTGAAAGCATAATTTTGTCTTCATTAAACTGTACAAACCTGTATGGGCCTGTCCCTACAGGTGCCATATTCTTTGCCTCATCCAGAATATTGCTTCCCACATAATAGTGCTTTGGAATAATGGGAAAGGTCATCTGTTCAACTGTAAATGAATTAGGCTTTTTCAGGAATATGCTGAATTTATATTTATCTATTAATGCAAACGTCTCTATATTCTGCAAACTTGATTTGAAATAGGGGCTTAGATCGCTCTTCAGGATTATGTCCAGGGTGAAAACAACATCCTCAGCAGTGAATGGTATATCGTCATGCCATTTTACATCATCTCTTAAATTAAAAGTCCATTCAAGGCCGTCGCTGGATATTTCCCAGTTTTTGCATAAAACAGGAACCGGTTGCTGGGCTTTATCAAGAATTATAAGGCTTTCAAATATCAACCTGCATATCTGCTGCACATAAAAATTGTCCGTCAAAAGAGGGTTTAATGTATCAGGCACTGTGGAGAACAGTTTTAACCGCCCTCCTTTTACCACCCCTTTGTCCAAAACTTCATCGCTGCTGTAAATATCGGTATTAATAGGGTCTTTTTCTTCTTCATTTCTGTACTCAATTAAAGAATGGCATGAGGCAACGCCAAAACATATCGAAACTGCAAGAAAAATGATAAAAACTCTTTTCATCATGCTCTCCTTCGGTAGCGGGACACTCCTCTTTGAGGGGTGTCCCAGTGCTTCGGTAGCGGGACACTCCTCTTTGAGGGGTGTCCCGCTTATTTTAACATCATGATGGCAGCGAGGCTGCCGGTTTTTCCGTTATCTCCCCGGTGGGAAAAAAACATATCCTTATTACATTTTGTACATATTTCGCTTAAATATATATTGTTTTCCTTTAAGCCTGAATAAATAAGGGTTTTTTTAATTATTTCCTGAAGATCTACATTCCATTTGCGGATACCTGTCTTTACGCAACAGTCTGCACTGTATTCGATATTTTCCACAAATTCCCTGTAGACTTCCTCCCCTACTTCAAAACAGCATCTGCCTATTGACGGACCAATAACGGCTTCAATTTTGCCAGGATTGCAACCATAGGCTTCAGCCATTTTCCGTACAGCATTTGCTGCAATTTTTTTTACTGTACCCCTCCAGCCTGAATGTACAGAAGCTATTGCACCTTTTCCGCTATCGTATAACAGGACAGGCACACAATCGGCATAAAAAGTCACAAGAGCAACATTTTTGCAGTTAGTTGCAAGCGCGTCATACCCTATAATGTCACTTTCCCTTGTTATTCCCTTCCCTCTGTCATTTTCATCTACTATTTTTATTCTTTTATCATGTACCTGATTTGAGAAAACCAGGCTTTCCATATCTATATCCAAAGCATTGCATACACGCCTGTAATTCTCCAGGACGTTTTCTCTGCTGTCATTCCTATTAAAACCAAGATTTAAAGTAGCACACTCGCCGGAACTTACTCCGCCAATCCGTGTCGTAAAACAATGAACCAATTGTCCTTCATACTTTAAAAGGTTTTTAAACTGAACATATTTAAGCCCATTGATATCTTTTATTATATTAATTCCCTTGTCAGGCATGTTTTCCTCTATATTAATTATTTTCAGCATTTATTAATATTTCCGTATTTAATATTATCATAATTAAAATAAAAAAAAAGCACTATAATGCTTTTTATTTAAAAATATTAGGGTTTATGCCATCTCTATTATTATTTTCTTATCTTCTCGGTTCAACGATGAGTTTTATTGCAGTTCTTTCCTCCCCGTCTATTTGTATATCGGTAAAAGCCGGTATACAAATAAGTTCTATCCCGGACGGTGCAACAAACCCTCTAGCTATCGCAACTGCTTTTACCGCTTGATTTAGAGCCCCGGCCCCTATTGCCTGAATTTCCGCAGTGCCTCTTTCCCTAATAACTCCCGCCAAGGCTCCTGCAATTGAATTTGGATTGGATTTTGCTGAGACTTTTAAAACATCCATGATACTTACCCCCTAATACAATTTCATTTTTATTATTCTACATACAAGTAGAAAATCCTCTTTTTTAAGTTAAATTTTAGTAAATTTTATGTATCAAAAAAAAGCCATCAAGAATCAAGTATTTTTCTTATCCTGTTTATCCTGATTGTCTTTCCGTTCCTTTCATCAATATCAATTTCCACTGCATTGAACTGGACGCATCCTTTTGCAACCTCGAATCTTACAGGCATTCCCGACAGGAATTTTTCAATAACCAGATTGCGTTCAACTCCAAGTATGCCGTCATAAGGACCCGTCATGCCTACATCAGATATAAATCCTGTTCCACATGGAAGGATTCTTTCATCCGAGGTCTGGACATGTGTATGCGTACCTATCACACAGCTTACTCTTCCGTCAAGATACCAGGCCATAGCGCTTTTTTCGGAGGTAGCCTCAGCATGAAAATCTACAATAATTGCCCGGGTAAAGCTTTTAAGGTATTCTATCTCTTTTTCAACCGCCCTGAAAGGGCAGTCAGTGTTATCCATGAAAACTCTGCCAATTATATTTACAATACCTAAACTCCCACCTTGGCCGCTTATTATCGTTGAGCCTCTGCCAGGCAAATGCGGAGGATAATTTGCAGGCCTTACAATTCTTGGCTCATTATCGATGAAACTGGTTATGTCTTTTTTAGACCAGGTATGGTTCCCCATTGTAATGGCATCAACACCTGCATTAAACATCTCCTGTGCTACTACATACGTAATCCCGCTTCCTCCTGCTGCATTTTCACCGTTCGCTACACAGAAGTTTACCGATAATTCCTTCTTCAGCGGAGCCAATATTTCCTTTAAAACCTTTCTGCCTGGGTTCCCTACTACATCACCTATAAATAAAACTTTCAAATTTTTCCACCCTTCCCGTTATTCCATTGCTGCATATCTGGCTGAAAAATATGATTCGTATAACTTATAATAACATAAAAAGCGTGATAAATCACGCTTTTTATGCTGTTGTGTGGCTAATATGTCATTTTGCATATTCAACTGCTCTTGTTTCCCTTATAACATTAACTTTGATCTGACCAGGATATTCAAGTTCGCTTTCAATCTTTTTAACAATTTCCCTTGATTTCAGAATCATGTCTTCATCAGACACTTCTTCAGGTTTTACAATAATTCTTATTTCTCTCCCTGCTTGGACTGCATAAGATTTTTCTATACCGTCAAATGAATTTGCGATATCTTCAAGTTTCTCAATTCTCTTAATATAAGATTCCAAGGTTTCCCTTCTAGCTCCAGGCCTTGCAGCGGATATCGAATCTGCAGCCTGTACAAGCACCGAAATAATTGACGTAGGCTCAACATCACCATGATGGGCCAGTATAGCATTTACTACTTCGGGGCTTTCTTTGTACTTTTTAGCAAGATCCGCACCAATCGTCACGTGCGAACCTTCTACTTCATGGTCTACAGCTTTTCCTATATCATGGAGTAGACCTGCTCTTTTCGCAATATTAACATCTACCCCTAACTCCGCTGCCATCAATCCTGCAAGGTGTGATACTTCAATAGAATGGTTCAAAACATTCTGGCCGTAGCTTGTTCTATACTTAAGTTTTCCAAGCAGTCTTACCAACTCAGGATGCAATCCATGTACCCCTGTTTCAAACGTAGCATGGTCGCCTTCCTGGCGTATAGTGTTCTCCACCTCTTTTTTAGCTTTTTCAACCATTTCTTCAATTCTTGCAGGATGTATCCTACCGTCAAGAATCAATTTCTCGAGAGTTATTCTCGCAACTTCCCTCCGTATCGGATCAAACCCTGAAAGAATAACGGCTTCAGGTGTATCATCAATAATCAAATCAATTCCGGTTAGAGTTTCAAGGGTCCTGATATTTCTGCCCTCACGGCCGATTATTCTGCCCTTCATTTCATCATTCGGAAGCGGAACAACGGAAACTGTGATTTCTGAAGCATGGTCGGCTGCGCATTTTTGTATTGCGCAAGCTATGATCTCTTTGGCTTTTCTGTCAGCTTCTTCCTTAGCTTTTGTTTCGAGATCCTTGATTAACATTGCCAGCTCATGTTTCACTTCATTCTCAACGTTTTTAAGAAGATATTCTTTTGCTTCTTCAACAGTAAGCCCGGAAATTCTCTCCAGTTCTTCTATTTGTTTTCTCTGGATTTCCTCAATTTTTACCTGGCTTGCTGCTAGCTCCTTTGCCTTCTTATTGAGCATCTCTTCTTTTTGCTCCAGAAGTTCCATCTTTTTATCCAGCGTTTCCTCCTTTTGTACAAGCCTTCTCTCGGTTCGCTGGATTTCATTTCTTCTTTCTTTTATTTCCCTGTCAAGTTCAACCCTGCTTCTGTGAATTTCCTCCTTGGCTTCCAGAAGTACTTCTCTTTTCTTATTTTCCGCATTTTTTTGCGCCTCCATCAATATCCTTTTGGATTCCTGTTCAGCACTTCCGATTTCCGCCTCAGCAATCTTCTTTCTATGATTAATCCCAACGCGGAACATTATCAATGAAGCAATTATTGCAATTACAACACCTATCGCCAGCCCAATACCTATACCTATGCCTATATTACACACCTCCCCAATATTCAGTTTTCAATGAGCAAATATATTATTTAGTATATTCAGGCATTTCCAGCACAAATTAATTGTAAGCTTTTTTATTTTTTATGTCAAGAATCTCAGCAGCCTTTACAGTGTTTTTTAAGAGCATCGCCCTTGTCATCGGTCCGACTCCGCCTGTAACGCGTGTAATTGCTGAAGCTACTTCAGAAGCTGTAGAAAACTCGACATCACCTACGAGCTTTTTGCCCTCAAGCCTGTTTACTCCTACATCAATTACCACCGCTCCTGGTTTAATTGCATTACCCTTTATCAACTCAGGCTTTCCTGCAGCAACAACAAGAATATCCGCTCTCCTGCAGACTTCATCGAGATTTTTTGTTTTCGAATGGCATACCGTTACCGTACCGTTTTTGGACAGCAGCAATATCGCCAGAGGCTTTCCGACGATGTTACTTCTTCCGACTACTACGCATTCTTTGCCGGCAATTTCAATTTCATTTGCTTCAAGAAGCTCAATTATGCCGGCAGGAGTACATGGAAGAAATAAAGGATTGCCTGTCATAAGCCTTCCAACGTTAAAAGGATGGAAGCAGTCGGCATCCTTGTCAGGGTTTATTGCATTTATTACCCGTTCTTCATTCAGATGAGCAGGCAGTGGAAGCTGCACAAGTATTGCGCTGATTTTGCTGTCAATATTTAATTGTTGTATCAGTTTTATAAGCTCCTCCTCAGTTGTTTTTTCATCAAGGGCAAATTCAAAAGACTCAATTCCAACTTCTGCGCAGTCCTTTTTCTTGAAATCTACATACAACCTGGAAGCCGGATCATTTCCTACAATAATTACTGCAAGCCCAGGAAATATCCCCTGTTTTTTTAGCTCTTCCACCTCTTTTTTTATATTTTCTTTAATGCTTTTTGCTAATTCACTTCCGTTCAATATTTTTGCGCTCATTCAATTATCCTCCTTCAACTGCATTTCCTGCCATTGTTGTTTTGTTATAAGAACCTGGCGGGGTTTGCTCCCTTCAAAGCCCCCAATAATTCCCCTCTCCTCCATCTGGTCAATAATTCTTGCGGCCCTTGCGTACCCGACTTTAAATTTTCTCTGGATTAAAGAAACAGAAGCCTGTCCTGCCTCAACTACCATCTCTATAGCCTGTGGCAGAAGCTCATCCACGTCGGAGTCTGTATTTTCAGTATGCTCATTTTTATTGTTTATTTCTTCAATTATGTTGTCATCATATTCTGCCTTACCCTGCGACTTAATATATTCAACCACCCTCTCAACTTCTTTTTCAGAAACAAATGCTCCCTGAACTCTTATCGGCTTTGGCTTTCCAACAGGGTAAAAAAGCATGTCTCCTTTACCTAGCAGCTTCTCCGCGCCCGCCATGTCAAGGATAGTCCTTGAGTCTATCTGGGATGATACCGCAAAAGATATTCTTGAAGGAATATTTGCTTTTATCACTCCTGTTATTACGTCAACAGAAGGCCTTTGGGTTGCTATTACAAGGTGCATGCCTGCAGCTCTGGCCATCTGGGCAAGCCTGCAGATCGCATCTTCAACGTCATTGGGCGCCACCATCATTAAATCCGCAAGCTCATCAATAATAATCACGATTTCAGGCAAAATACCTTCTTCGCCATTCTCCCTTAATAATTCATTGTACCCTTTCAAATCTCTTACTGTTCTGTCGGCAAAAAGTTTGTATCGGTTAACCATTTCCTGTACTGCCCAGTTTAACGCGCCTGCAGCTTTTCTCGGATCCGTAACAACAGGAATAAGAAGATGGGGTATGCCGTTATATACATTCAATTCAACGACTTTAGGATCTATCATCAAGAGTTTCACTTCATCAGGTGACGCCTTATAAAGGATACTTACTATTAAGCTGTTAATACACACACTCTTGCCTGAGCCTGTCGCTCCTGCAATTAGCAAGTGCGGCATTTTGGCAATATCAGCAACCACACACTCCCCTGACACATCTTTTCCAATTGCAAAAGCAATTTTCGAGGGATGCTGCTTAAAATTAGGGGAATCGATAACTTCCTTTAATGAAACAGGGGTAATTTCATTATTGGCAACTTCAATTCCTACCGCAGCTTTCCCGGGTATGGGAGCTTCAATCCGGACACCGGGAGAAGCAAGATTCAGCGATATATCGTCGGCAAGATTTACAATCTTGCTGACTTTTACACCCACGCTCGGCTGCAATTCATAGCGGGTTACAGCCGGTCCGCGTATCACATTTATTACTTTTGCTTCGACTCCGAAACTTTTCAATGTTTCTTCAAGCTTCTTTGCTCCTTCTAAAGCCCTGCTTTTAAGCAATTTACTGCTTTTTCTGGCATCCGCCGCTTCTTCAAGCAAGTCCAGCGGGGGATAAATATATTCCCTGTTATATCTTTCACAGTTCGGAGTTTGCTCACATTCGCCTCCGGCAGCCTCTCCATTGTCTTTATCACTTGAAATGTCCTTTTTGAATTGCTCAGATGACTTATTTAAATCTTCGACAATAAAACCGATATGTTCCTTGGCTTCACTGACTGCACTTTCAACAGCCGCTTTTGTTTCCTTCGTTTTTTTGTTAAGCTCCCTGGATTCTTTCTCAATTCTAAAATCAATAACTTTAGGTCTTCGCATGAGCTCAAGGGAAGTATCTTCTTCACTGCTTAAAGTATAATGTTCTTTTGCGGCTTCATTATTTAACCTTACAACACCCCTTATCCCTTGTTTATTTACCAGGCTATTTCGTCTGTTTGTCACAAGGGCCTTTATATTGCGGCCGAAGTTTGCTATGGAAACATTTGTAAGGAGTATTATATCAATAATAGCAAAGGTCGTGAGAATTATTATCGTACCAAGGGTCTGAAAGATAAACAGAAACGGTATGCTTATGATTCCTCCCAGGACCCCGCCTCCGTTTAAAGACCTCCCATCATTAAAAAACTTTGCAATGCACGCCAAGGGGGAAATGTTTATGTAATCTTCCTGGTTGTAAACCCCCGTCTGTATAATTGCTGAAGCAATCAACATCAGGACAATGCTGTATAACATTCTTAGATTGACTGTTTTCATTTCTTTTTTAAATATTGATAGAATAGAGTAAATTATTATGACAGGGGGTAGAACATAAGACGGAACTCCCATCATTCCCGTAAAAAGATTCCTTACAAACTTTCCAAACAATCCTATGGAATTTTCGAAATAAAGGCTCAACAAAGTAAGAATACCTAGCGCTAAAAACAGTATGCCTGTTATTTCTTGATTGTACTTTTTCCTGGGCGCCTCTTTCACTTTTTTCTTATAATTACTTTTCTTTTGTATTTTTCTTACTTTCAAAATGCCACCTCCGAGTGCACTCCCTCTTGCAGCTCTAGGGTTTGCTAAGCATAATATAACATATATTATCTGATTTTACCATAGTAATTTAAGTCATTTATTTCTTATTAAATTTACATGTAATATTATAAATATTAAGCAAAAATTATTTTTTGACCAAGCTAAAAGGAGGATTTTTGGTTTTTTTGTCAAATATTATCTTATATGCATTATATATTTATATATTAAGGCTATAAAACAAAAAATAAAAAACACAAATGAAAGAGGGTAGACTTAATGAAACCTTTTTTTGATAAAATTCTTAATATTGTAAAACAAACAGTTGAAAATATAATCCAAAATTTAAAGGGTTTTAAATTTGAAAAAATAAATCTCAGATCATTACAGTCAAAATTGGTAAGCTCATTCATGGTTACAATTATACCGGTTATACTCCTGGGTATTATATCATATAATCTTTCGTCAAGCGCTATTCGGGAAAATGTACAGCACTCCATGACAGGAACCGTTTTAAAGACTTCTGAGTATATAGATCTTCTTTTTTCAAATGTTGAAGAGCTTTCTTTGCAAGTTTTCATGAATCAGGATATCCAGAATTTCTTTTCAAAAGAAAAATCAGAAGAAATGACATTTGAAGTACTTCAAGCACGGCAAAAAATAGAAAATTTATTGAACGATTTTATAATATCAAAAAAATATATTTCAAATATTTTAATTCTCGGGAAAAACAATGACAGCATTTCTGCAGGCATATATTCATTATATGATTTTGATTACGCTTCCATAGAAAACACTGAATTATATAATAATCTGGTAAACAGCAATACTCAAAAACTCTGGCTGAGTAAATATGATGAGATCGAAAAATACATAACAGGATTAAATAAGGAACATTCCATTTCTTTTTTACGGCCGCTCAAGAACTTGATAACCCAAGAAGTAGTAGGTATAATTATAATTAATCTTAAATCAGTTTTTATTAAAGACGATCTGCTTGGAGAAATTAATCTGGGAAATGGTTCTGAAATACATTTAATCACTCCTGACAATGAAGATATCACACCGGACAGAGGTGATTCCAAACCAGGTGAAACTAAATCTATTATAGAAGAACCATTCTATCAAACGGAAATATTGGATAAACCAGCACTGGAAGGCTCACGGCAGGTAACATACGGTGGTAAAAAACATATTATGGGCTATGCTAAGATGAAAACGCCCGGCTTTACGCTTGTTGGGCTTGTCCCTACAACCGAACTTTTATCTGCGGCAAATACAATCCGGAACAGCACAATTGTTCTTGTACTAATTGCCGCACTCGTGGCTATTGTATGGGGAGTTTACATTGCAAACGGTATGTGCAGAACAATCAACCGGATTATAAAAACAGCCGAACTGGCTGCTTCCGGCGATCTCACACTAAATCCCAAGTCAAGAAGAAAAGATGAATTAGGCACGCTTACCAAAAGCATTGCTATGATGATTTCCAGCATGAAAGAAATAATTGAACAGGCAATTGATATTGCAAATAAAGTAAATGAATCTGCTGCAACAGTTTCTGCAACATCGCAACAGGTGTCTGCAGTATCGGGGGAAATATCCAGGGCAATTCAGGAAATATCTCACGGAGCTTCACAACAGGCATCAGATGCCGAACAGGGAGTTGAAATGATGGCAAACCTGGCTCATGCAATCAATATCGTGTCAGAAAATACCAAGACAATTGAAACCGTTTCAAAGGATACTCTTAATCTTGCCAATCAAGGCCTTGTTGTCATAGAAGACCTTGACAGAAAATCACGTGAAACGGACGAAATAACAAAACTCATACTTGCAGACATACAGGCATTGGACAACAATTCCAAGTCCATAGGCAAAATCATAAAAGTTATATCCAGCATAGCGGATCAAACCAACCTTCTGGCCCTTAACGCTACAATTGAAGCAGCACGTGCGGGAGAGTACGGTAAAGGCTTTGCGGTAGTTGCTGATGAAATCAGGAAGCTTGCTGAGCAATCCATGAAAGCTGCCAAGGAAATTGCCCAAATAATCAGCAATACACAAAAGCAGACAGCTCAAACTGCCGAAAGGGCAATTGCTACGGAAGAAATAGTCAAGATGCAAAATCAGGCTGTCATGTCAACAATTTCCGTATTCAAAAATATAGCAGCTTCAATCGAATCACTTATAGAAAAAATTGCACAAATTGCTTTGAAAGTTAAAGAAATGGAAAAGAATAAGGATCAGACAGT
>DULF01000036.1 GCA_012840535.1 Clostridiaceae bacterium | reverse complement strand
CAAACTTGTTGTATAATGTTATTCAAAGAGACCTCTCCTTCCTTGGTGGTTTTTGTTTGGTCAATTTAATTATACCAAAGAAGATTGGTCTCTTTTACTTTTATCCTACAACTATTTTACACCGAGAAAATCTAGCTTTGTTGAAACATGTAACATTCGGGTGTGGGGTGGAAAATCCTTATTGTGGTATCAAAAGTTGGTCCCCTGCATATATTTTACCGTCTTTTAAATTGTTAATTTCCATCAACTTATGAATGTACTTTCGTATGTCTCCCTGTTTTTTATAACGGACAGCTATATCCCAGAGCGTGTCCCCTTTTTCTACGCGGATTATTTTATAAGATTTGTCCTCATTCGCATGGACCGAAGAAACATATGTACAGATAAGCAACAATAAAAGAATTGCAGCTGTAATGCCAAAGAAACGAGATTTTCTTTTCAATACATATCTCTTTTTCATAAACTCACCTTGTCCATATATATTTTTTATCGGATTAGAACAAGTGTTCTGCAAATTATTATAATCGAACATATATTCGTTGTCAATATTTTTTCGAACGTTTGTTTGACATTTTTGAAAAAAATGTTATAATACTAATTAAAGCGAGGTGTTAATTTATGAAAAAGGTATTTAATGAAAAGCACAAGCAGATATTAGATTTCGTTGCAAAACATGTCCAGGAAAAAGGATATCCGCCATCCGTCAGGGAAATATGCAGGGAAGTAGGCTTTAAATCTACATCAACGGTACATAGCTACCTTGAAAAATTGAGAAAAGACGGCTTAATACAGAAAGATCCTTCCAAGCCAAGGGCTCTTAAAGTGGTAAATTCCAATAAAACTGTCTCGAAGGATACCAAAGAAGTTTTCTCGAGAAAGGAACTTGTTGATGTTCCTATAGTCGGTAAAGTTACGGCAGGGCAACCCATACTTGCGGTTGAAAATATAGAGGACACATTTCCTCTGCCTGTAGATTATGTTCAGAATTCCACTGTCTTTATGCTAAGGGTGCAGGGCGACAGCATGGTAGATGCCGGCATCCTCGACAAGGACCTGGTATTGGTCAGACAGCAGAATACAGCTGACAACGGGGATATTGTAGTAGCATTGATAGGAGACGAAGCAACCGTTAAAACATTTTACAAGGAAAAGGACCATATCAGGCTCCAACCGGAAAACCGCTACATGGATCCAATTATTGTTAAAGATAATGTCACGATACTTGGCAAAGTCATTGGTGTATTCAGAAAACTGTAAAACTGTAAAAAGGAAAGAACCTTACACCTTTTAAGGTTCTTTCCTTTTAATCCATTGTTTTTATTAATTTTATGTACTTAGCTTATAACTTATTCTTTAGGTTCATTAAATATAATATTAACTAATTTCATAGGGCTAATTGTTGAAATTGCATGCTTGTAAACCAATTGTTGTCTTCCGTCGCTTTCAATTATAACAGTGAAATTATCAAACCCTTTTACCAGGCCTTTAAGCTGAAAACCATTAGTCAAATAAATAGTAACAGCAATATGCTCCTTCCTCACCTGGTTTAAAAAAACATCCTGCAAATTAATATTTGTCTTATTCACGGAAAAATCCTCCTCTATTTTTATCTATGCTGATATTATGTACCGCTGGACAAAGAATGCAGATTACACATCTTATTCTACAAGAAAATTCCAGAGCTTGCAATATAATATTTTATATTTTTTAGCAACTCCTCTTTGCTGCTGAACTTGTCAACATCAACCCAGTATACGTTTTCTATCCGCTTAAACCACGTAATTTGTCTTTTTGCGAAGCGTCTTGTATCCCTTTTCAGAATTTCGATGGTTTCTTCCCATGTACGCTCACCCCTTAAATAACTTAATATTTCTTTATATCCTAACCCCTGCATTGCAACAGAGTTCTTATCATATCCTAACTCAACAAGTTTCTCAATCTCCCTGACCAACCCTTTTTCTATCATTAAATCGACTCTCTTGTTAATCCTGTCATAAAGCTTTTGCCTGTCCATT
>DULF01000035.1 GCA_012840535.1 Clostridiaceae bacterium | reverse complement strand
GTTGGTGCTATCAACCCCCGTAACGGACTTTCACCGTCAAGGTCGCGCGCATGCCGCGCGCACTAAAAATAGCAATTCGGCATATGCCGTCTTGCTATTTAAGTCTGACTTTTGGGGAGCATCACATTTTTAGAAAGTTCCATTTTTGCCGGCCTATTATTCTTCATTACCCAGTAGCTCATCATCATCGAGGCCCAGCAACTCATCATCATCAAAAAGATACCTGCAAGGAGCCTGTTTTATAAACCGTACCGCATTCAATCCTATCACTTGTGCAGGCAGGCATGTGTTTCCGTCAGGTATTATAGGTGAGATTGAAAGGTCTGCAACTTTAAGATTCCTGGTACCGAAAACATTCATGAATCCATCAACAACTCCCTGCTGAATATCCGGCCCTATCCTGCACTGCCCTGCGAAGTGGTCAAAATTGACATAGGAAGCTCTCACAAAATTCGCAAGCAGCCTTCTCTTTTCAGCTTCATCAGCTATCTCAAATATTTTTTCATTAGGGTATACTACCCTGTAAATGCCTCCGGGATCCAATTCCCGGGCTCTGAGAATAACCCTGTAGGTCTCAATATATTTATCAATCATATATCTCAAATCATCAGGATCATCCAATGGGTTTAAATTGATTGACGGCAGCGCTTCCGGATCGCTGTGGGCAATGATAATAGACCCTCTGCTTTTGGGATTCAGATCTGAAATCCCGATGCTCATCACATTAGTGGGCCTTTCGGGATTGAACTCCCAGCCATTTATGAAGACATCCTGGATTGGTACAAAAGACGGCACCGGAAAACCAAGCAATTGCAAACGGCGGCCAGGGCCTTCCTCTTTTTTAAACGAACCCAATACAGCCGGGATAGGATCGGCAGCCAACACCTGAAGCAGACGGCTTGTTTCAACTTCAATTCCCATTCCGGCAAAGAACTGAGACTGGAAATTGTATCCTACATTCGGGCTGTTTACCAGGGTTCGTATCCCTACTCTTTCCAAATCCTCGGGTCTTCCTATTCCGGATCTTTGCAAAATGACTGATGAAAAAATTCCGGCAGACAGAATAATTCCTTTCCGGGCGAAAACCCTGTTTGTCATGCCGTTTCTTACGAATTCCACTCCAACGGCCACATTCTCTCCTTTTTTCTTTATAAACAGTATTTTATTAGCAGTGGATTTCGCAAGGATTATTAGTTTTCTTCCCATTACGCCGAACTCATCTGGGTGCAATTCGTTTCCCTGAGTCACAATGTTTTTATTCAGATAGCCTGTTGTGGTAGAAGAGCGTTCAAATGTTCCGTGCACTGCTTTCTGTGTATACTGTGTTTTAAAGTAAGTGCAATCCCGAATGCCTGTATTGTAGTCTTCAACTATCGGAATACCCAGGACATCTGATACTGCCTGATTCAAAACCTGTATCAGGCCGCTGTCCGGAATAATCTGCTGCCTTACAAAAATCGGGCCATCGGTGCCCCGTTCATCGGGATCCTGTGTTTCACCTGTGTATGTTTCAAGTTTCTTGAATAATGGGCGCAAAGCATCATAACTCCATTGGCTTCCGGCAATTCTTGCCCATTCGTCATAGAGTTCACGGCTTCCACGTACTGCAACCATGAAATTATGCTGTGAGCTTCCACCTATTACTCTTCCGTTTCTTAGCCTACTTTGACGCATTATATTTAATTCGGTTCTGGTAAGCATATTATACGACAACCTGTTGTCATTGGCTAAAGCGTCTGCATCGGCAATTGAAGGGCTGCTGTTCGGGATATTGGTTCCCGCTTCAAGAACGAGAACCGATGTTTTTCTGTCATCGGTCAGTTCCTTGGCAATAATGCCTCCG
Organism: Clostridiaceae bacterium; assembly: GCA_012840535.1. Lineage (GTDB taxonomy): Bacteria > Bacillota > Clostridia > Acetivibrionales > DUMB01 > DULF01. The sequence continues at coordinate 9,180 of DULF01000035.1, read as the reverse complement.
GCGCTTCCGGCGCCGATAATCACATAATCAAAAATGCGCTCTATGCGGTGTTTTTTTCCATTGTTTTTCATTCCCTTCATGAATAAATTATGTAAACTCAATACTATATTATGTCTACTTTAAGAAAGTGTTACACTTAATTTTAGACAGGTCTCATTCCATTCTGCTTCTCCTTGCGCTCCGCCTTGTAGAGTCTCTTAATACTACATTTTTCTCTTGGCAGCTTTGTCAGTGTCAGCTTTCCAAACTATTTGCGCTAAGATAAAACTGATTTGTGCTAATTTATTGATATGGAAGTCTTGTTTTCATCTGGCAAACATCAATATGGCAGGCAGTACAATGGATAGAATCCCCAGAAGTATTGCTCCTGCGGCAGCAGTTTTATTTTTCTTATTCCAGTTATATTTTGCAAAGCTTAAAATATGTAGTGTTGATAATAATATAAAAATACTCGCGACAAACTTCATTTTGCTTTTTCCCCTTTATTTTTTGATCGGAGAGCTTTTTAGCATTGTTCCTGTTCTACGTAAGTCAAAATCAACTTCTGTATTTATTTCCGCATTTTCAAACTGCTCATTCCAGTTGTACTGCTCCCAATCCTCGATAGTATCAAATTGTCTTGCTGCTGTGCCTCCAAACCTGAAGACATCTGCTTTGAGTCCTTTACACTTTTCAATCAGTTTATTCAACTCGTCTTTTATATATTGCTCAAAAGCTTTTTCCAGCACTGGTTTCAACTCTTTGCTTTCATAGTTAATACTACTCTGCACAGCAAGTAAATCTCCTTCAAGGCGTATCTTAAGGCTGATAATGGGCTTATTTCCTTCAAACCTTACCTTGACAAGTGGTTTCCTTGAAAGACGGACATCTATAGGCACAATCAGTTCAGGAATCATAGGATCCGGCATGGTAAAGAATCCCCTTTTAAACTGGCCCCGTGCCATTAACATGAGCCGGGTCTCGTCTCCGTTCAGTTCTCCTACCATAATGTCCCCATTAAATACTGCTGTTCCGAAAAGCTCTATCTTGTTTCCTCCAGTCCTCGGAAGCTGGCCCGCCACATAATCTCCCTCAGATTTAAACGCATCTCCCCAGAAGCTCCCTTTTTCCTTGAAGCTGCTACCATCTACAGCAGAGGCCAATATAGCAATGGGCTGATTATAGGTGGATTTAATGTCATTGTAAAAATCACCCAGTGTGATATTTGGAAAAAAGCCTGTATTCGAGCATTCCTGTACTATTTGTTCCATACTCTTGGAGAGGGTTTTTCCAAAAAAAGGCTTATTCTCTTTGATAAATTCGTATGCCTGGCCTTTTGAGATTAATACGCGGACATTCCTTCGGATTTCTCTGTATCTTGCAATGGGAGCAAGATATTCGCCGACCAGACCGGACTTTGCAATATCCTCAGATAATACGAGTAATTTTGTATGCATGAAATTCAGCTTTCGCGGTAGAATGGAATTAATCATGCTCACGCCTCCATAAAAGGAAGGAGCATCTATGGTAATGGCGGCATAGCCGTCCTGTTCCTGCATTTCAACGGTTTCATATCCCCCTGTTACTTGACTTTTACTACCTCCGCTTTCTTTTAAGGTGGCAAATTGGACGGTTATTCGCCATTTATTCGATATGCCTTTGTCAATACCAACAGCAAGCACATGCGCGAAGTCATCGGTTTCATGTGCATCATGGCAGGCAGTAAGCATGATTAAAAAAATGCAACATGCTAGAATGAACAATGCTGTCCTATACATTTTGTTTCTTACCCCTCTTTTTTCTTACGATTGCCATAATGAGTGCAATGAGTGGTGAGATATAGAGTATTGTCCAGCCATACTCCCTGGACCTGTGAATATATTCTGTGGCAGTCGTAGTAATATCGTTTGGTATCATAGCAACTGTAAAAAGAATAATTGAAAAAGGAAAAATGATAGGCCTCATGTCCTGAATTCTGAATATTTTGCAATACAAGCTTGCAGACGTGTAAAATATTGCCGTTACGGATATAAATGAACTTACAAACCATATAAAAAGGAAAATAGGTTCAAGCCTTTGAAGAAACCGTCCATAATCAATCATGGCCGTTAACTGGTACATAGGGGCAGTAATTTCTGCTCCTGTGTAATAGGGGAATGTGAGGGTAAAAGCCAAAAGAGCGGAGGATACCAGAATACCGGACAATACCAGGCTCAAATATCATGCCTTTTTAACATATTTCGTCCCTTGAAGCGAACCTGCCACTACTGCCAGGATTAATACCTCCCCATAGAATGAGCTTCTGAATAATCCATGCAGGATTGTTTTTGAAATACCATGTCCAAAAATGGGAAACATACGGAAAGTTTCATATTTTTGTGATGCCAATATAAGCACAGTAATAAAGCTTGCCAGAAGTATATAAACAGACAGCTTTGCATATCTCGCTATGGCCTCCAACCCCAAAAAACTCGCAATCGCGACCACTGAGACAAATGTGCCGACAAGGAAGCTTATCGGCGTCAAAGGAAGCACATAAACCTTCAGTACCTCTACAAATTCCCTGACAATAGCTGAAGCATTCAGCATAAATAACATAGCCAGCAGAAAAGAAAAAATAAACCCGCAAAAACGTCCAAGGGAAGCTTCAAAAGCTTCTACTATGTTTTTACCCGGAAAGCGTTTCAGTAATAGATAGATAAAAGTAAAGCCTACAGCAGCTGTGGCTGCCGATAATAAAGTCATATACCAGGTGGCTGTGCCTAGTATATCCGCCAAAATCCCGGGACTTGTAAAAAACATCTTTGCCGTGATGGTAATTGTAATCAGACATACTGCTTCGTGAGTTCCAAACTTCCCTTCCTTTATCATAGGCTCAACTTTCTCCTTTTCTACAACCTAACTTCTTGATTTATCACCTGCACGCTTTCTGTTTGGTGTGTTCAGATAATCAGGCCTCATTTTCTGCTTAAAATTAGGCATTCTTGCAATGATATCAGGATTTTTCTTTGTTACGGGGGAAATCGGTGAAAGAAAGGGTACACCAAAAGATTTTATGCTGCATGCAAAGCAGCCTGCAATAAACAAAAAAGCAGCGACCCCATAAAAGCCTAGAAATGCCCCTGATAGTATTAAGCCAAATCTGATCAGCCGTATTCCAGTCGCTAAAGAATAGCTGGGTATTGCAAAATTTCCCAGGCCCGTTACTGCCACAACAATGATGAGAACAGGGCTTACTAAATTTGCAGCCACCGCTGCCTGTCCAAGTATTAACGCTCCAATAATTCCAAGGGTTGGACCAATTACTCCTGGTACTCTGATTCCGGCTTCCCGAATCAATTCAAAGGAGATTTCCAGCATCAATACTTCAATGATCGTAGGGAACGGCACGTTTTCTCTTGCTGTTGCAAAGGCAACCAATAGGTCTGTAGGGATCATTTCCTGATGATAAAGGATCAGAGATACATAAAGTGCCGGTAATAATGTTGCCAAAAATAATCCAAGTATCCGTATTAACCGTATTGCAGTGCCAAAGGGCCATCTTAAAAAGGAGTCCTCAGCGGCATGAAACATGGCAAAGAATGTGACAGGCACTACATTTACAAAGGGAACGCCTTCTCCAATGATGATAACCTGCCCTTCCATAATAAAGGAAGCTGCCCTGTCAGGTCTTTCGGTGTTTAATACCTGTGGGATGATTTGAAACGGCTTATCCTCAATAAATTGCTCTATCATGCCATCACCTGTCACAAAATCAATATTGATACTTTTTATTCTACTCTTTACTTCCTTTACCAGTTCAGGATTGGCTACCCCATCAAGATACATAATTGCACAGTTTGAGTTACTGGTTTTTCCTACAGGTAAAATTTCAGTAATAAGGTCTTTGTTTTTTATAATTCTTCTTATTAGTGTAATGTTGGTGCGCAAATTTTCTGTAAAGCCTTCCTGGGATCCCATCACCACCGATTCAGTAGATGGCTTTTCTATATTCCTTTTTTCATATCCCCTGCTTTCAATCAACAATGCTTCTTCACAGCCTTCGATGAATAAGGCAGTAACACCGTTCAGAATTTCAGATATGATTTTTTTGTATTCCTTCGCCTTTTCAATATCATTAATGGATAATACATGGTTCATAACATAATCGAGAGGGTATTCATTTTTATAACCTTTAAAATGATCAGTGTTCATAAGCTGACGTAATATGAAGTCGTTAATAACGATTTTATCTGCCATTCCATCTACAAATACTATAAATGCTTTTAAATTCATACCCACGGTAAACTCTCTGATAACGATATCTGCATTTTTAGGCATATTTAATTCCTGTTTTATCTTTTCAAAGTTTGCCTTTAGCTCCGAAGAAACCAATTCGTCTTGTGCCGGTAATTGATTTTTATTTTCTTTTTTTCTATTTTCGTTCCGTTTCGTAGCTTTTAAAGGGGCTCCAGTGCTCTTTTCTGTGTCCTCGCTTTGATCAGCATTCGCTTTTTGAGTAGGATTTTCTTTTTTCTCATTCTCAACTTCCTCGTATTTTCCTTCAAGAAGTTCAAAACCACCCTCCGTATCTGCGGGCTCTCTATATGTAAGAAAATATTTTACTGTTTGGAATAATCTAAACATGAATATTTCAACATCCTTTTACACTGATATTTTCCTTAAGGATTATTACCTTAAAAAATGAAATTTATTCTTGCTTTCTGTTATCTATAAATAACTGAATGTTAGGTTTATTGCATTTGTTACTAATAACAGTAATTGTATGCAGATAACGCTGAAGAAACCATGCTGTGATATATTTGCTATGCATCGTAATCCACCGGAATAAATCTGAGTAAAAGAGCATTTTTTACTTATACTTATAGAATAATCGACTAAGGTCGTACAATACGTGATTTATGAATTTTTACTGGAAAGCATTAAAGCTTTTGGAAACAACCCGGAAGATATTTGTAAGTTTGTTTAAATGTGAGTATGATAAGATAAATGAGTCCGTTGTTATAGCACCTTGGTGGAATCCTGATATTTTTCCTTTACGCTTAATATGTTCTTTGTGGGATGAAAGCCAGAGACGATTGATAAGATCGTAATATGAAGAATGTGAAGGAGCTTTGTCGAATTCAAAGCCACATAAAGCACACAATAGCCTGTCTGAAGCTACCTTTTTGGCCCAATTTGTGATAGAATGGTAATTGGAATCAAGCATTAAACAAGGGATCTAATGATACCTTGTTGGTTTCTGGCAGGGCGGCCAGTATAAGAATACAAATGCTTGATTAAGGGGAGCAGGTTATCAAGGTCGAGAAGGTAGAGTTTGGATATAGACTTATCCAATGAGACCACCCTGCTCTTCTCTGTTTGGTAGAATAAAATCAAATTTAGCAGGAGTTTCTGCTGGTAGTCCTTATGAAGTTCCCAGTTACACAACATAATCAAAACCTCCATAATCAGAGTAATGGTAAAAATACCATCTATTTCGATTATGGGGCCGTTTTGAAAAAGTCAAGGTAGAATGCATCCATATATGGATTAATATGGGAAAATGTCTTGGAAAATTTAAAGTAAATATCTGGAGATTGTTGGAGGTATGAGATAGAACTCACACCTCAAAACATAAACCTCGAAAGCGTTAGAAGTTTTCGAGAACATTATAAGAAATTTTAGGAGGTCGTATATATGAAGTTAAAAAAGAGTTTGGTGTTGCAGGGACGGGTATAAAATGGATAGGGGCAAAAAACAGTACTCATGGTATAGCAGCTGTTTATATTGACAATGTATTTGACCAGTATGTAGATACCTATTCACCAACGAATTTGTACCAGCAGACTCTATATCAGAAAACAGGCCTGTCCAACGAGTCACATACTATAAGAATAGTAGTTACAGATATGAAGAATCCGTCCTCCGCTGAATATTATCAGGACATAGATGCGTTTGAAGTTTATAATTAGAGAGAAATTGGATTACCTGTAATACCAGGAGACACTGGAGAAAATTTTCCTCCAGTGCTCCGAACCTTGTACATATATTGGTAAGAACAGGACTATAATGTAAGAGCTTAAAACCTCGTTCAGAAAAAAGGGCCTACAATGCGGATATCAATTTTGATATTCCTGGAGAAATATTGGAAAGTATTATGAATTGGTCATTAAACAAAAAGCGGCTGTATATGACAGGATAGTGGTTGAGTTTAAGTCTGGGTTAGAAATAAAAATGAATCTGTAGTATTTTAACAAGATTACCGCCAATTGAGGAGGAAACCTTCTTAATTGGCGGTTTTTTTGCAAAAAGACTATATACTGTGAGCTGCTAAGTTTGTCTAAATGAAAATGACAGAAAAACATTTGAGATAAACAAATACACGTTAAATAACTTTTGTTATTTTTTATAGATTCTTTATAATTGGCTGTTAAAGTTTAAATCGTAAAAGAGATTGGCACTTTAGTTGAAAGGATGATACAAAATGGCAGAATTAATACTTGAGACCAGGTGTCTTAAAAAATATTACGGAAAGCAGCTTGCTGTAAATAATGTTTCGCTTCAAATACCAAGAGGCTCTATATATGGACTCCTTGGACCAAATGGGGCAGGAAAGTCGACAATTTTAAAGATAATAACCGGGCTGTTATACCCTGACGCAGGTGAAATAATTGCTTTTGGAGAGCCTTGGGAGCGTAAGCATCTAAGACGCATGGGAGCACTCATAGAGTCTCCGGCTTTGTATGGCAATCTTACAGCTTTTGAGAATCTCTTGGTTCATGCGAAATTAATTGGCCTTCCAAAAGAACGCATTTATGAAGTTCTTGAAATAGTTGAACTTAAGGATGCGTGTAAAAAACTTGCATCACATTTTTCAATGGGAATGAAACAGAGGTTGGGGATTGCAATAGCACTACTTGGCAATCCGGAGCTGTTAATTCTTGATGAGCCTGCAAACGGACTTGATCCTATTGGAATTCAAGAGCTAAGAGAATTAATCCGTTCATTACCGGAAAAAGGGATTACAGTTATACTTTCAAGTCACATATTGGCAGAGGTTTCCCAAATAGTCGACCATATCGGTATTATAAGCGAAGGAGAGCTTAGATTTCAAGGTGAGATAAACCTTGCCGAGGATCTTGAAGCGTTGTTCATGAAAGTAGTAAAAGGGGTGGGAAAGCAATGATGAATATATTGCAGTCAGAGTTCCTTAAGTATAAAAGAACTTTTACAAGGCGATTAATTTTGCTTGCCCCTATATTTTTTATTTTCGTGGCACTGCCCCAAAAGCTGTTTATGCCGGCAGACTATCTTAGGCCATGGCAGCTGATTCTTGACCTGGTATTTAATTGGTGGCCGGTTGTTTTTATTCCGATGGGCTTGGCTTTGTTTGCTGTTTTGACGGCATCACAGGAGAAAAAGGCAGGCAACTACAGAAGCCTTCGAGTACGAGATATTCCACCGGCTCGTTTATGGATTGCAAAAGTAGTCATTATGGGCTTCCATACGCTGATGTCTACATTAATCCTAATTGGTGCTACCGTTATATCAGGTCTCATTACAGGAAGCGGCAGTATTCCATGGTTTAAGATTTTTGCCGGCGGCTTTACTACATGGATTGTGTCACTTGCCATAATACCATTACAATTATGGATGGCTACATGGAAAGGTACATCTGCCAGCATAGCAATGGGATTTTTGGGCCTGATTGCAGGCGTCGTTGCAGCAGCAAGTCCATATTGGGTATATATACCATGGAGCTGGCCTACAAGGCTGATGAGTCCTATAATAGGGGTTCACCCTAATGGGACACTTTTGGAATCAGCAAGCCCGTTGCTGGATGCTTCGGTAATACCAAAAGGCATAATAATTTCAATTGTATCCTTGATAGTCTTTACTTTTATAACTGCGGTATGGTTTAACAAGAGGGAGGTGGGATGATGAAAATATTATACGCAGAATGGTTGAAGACAAAGCGGACAGCTGTAAGACTGCTTACGTTTTGTATGCCTGTGGTTTATGCGGCAATTATTGTTGGATATTTTGCTTTAAGAGGTATCGATAAACATGCGCAAATACTGGTTTTCCAAGCCTTTTTTGAGGTATGGGCAGCGTGTGTTATACCATTAGGCATAGGCGTCCTGTCAGGCTTAATAGTGCATTACGAAGAACTTGCCGGTAATTTCAACGGCCTTCTGATCAGCAAAGTTTCCCGATATAGATTATATTGGTCAAAATTCGTCCTATCAGTCCTAATCATGACCGCAAGCACTTTAATTGCAACTATTGCGCTTGGAGTTGGTTTAGATGTATTCCTTGGCGTTTCTATTGGCTGGCCAATTTTCATTGCTGCATCCATACTTGCAATTATAGGGATGTTTCCGCTATTGGCTTTGCATTTATGGGCAGGCTTTAAATGGGGAATGGGCGCATCTATCGGAACTAGTATCGGCGGCCTGCTGATGGCTGCTTTAATGGGAGCAACGAGCCTTGGTGATAAAATATGGCAGTTTATACCCTGGACATGGCCTGTAAGGCTGGCAATACTTCCTGGAGCATACTTACAGTATGCGGAGAATATGCAATTTCCACCGGAACTTATTTCATCAGGTTATGTGTTGAATCAGCTGGTAGGGGGACTTGCTGCGTCATCGCTATGCCTTATTGCAGCATTAATAGGAGGAATCATTTGGTTTAACAGGTGGGAGGGGAGAAAATCATATGACTGAATGAACTGTTGGTACATTTTGGATAATTACTCTTGTTCAAATTCTTGGGACCGGGATAGTAATTATATTATCATAGACTTGGCCCATAAATAAAATAAATAAATACTATAAGGGTAATAGTATTGGTACTCTACTGACAAAGAAATTGAATAGAGGTGATATATTGAGTAAGATATTGATAATTGACGATGAAAAGGAACTTGTTATGCTCCTTGAGGACGAACTGAAGGCGAGAGGGCATGAAGTACTGGTGGCATACGATGGCCAGGAAGGTATAAAACTGTCTAAATGCCAGCCTGATCTTATCATATTGGACATTATGATGCCTGAAGTCAATGGATTTGATGTTTGCCGCACAATCAGGGATGATGTATTGTGCCCTATAATCTTTTTGAGTGCAAAGCAATCGGAGGCCGATAAAATCAAGGGGTTAACTCTTGGCGGGGATGATTATGTGGTAAAACCCTTTGGACTGAGAGAACTCATGGCG
>DULF01000034.1 GCA_012840535.1 Clostridiaceae bacterium | reverse complement strand
CTGCTGCTAATATCGTGAATTGATGATTCACGAATGTAGACAATTAAATACATGCCGTTCTGTCCGGAGTAAAAATTCCGGTATTTTCTGCCCAATAAAATATATGAATTATTGTTTTTGTCCCTTTTTACAGGTCCCCAGACAAAAAACCTGTTATCTTGCTCCAGTTGGCTTATATAGGATTCTTCAGGCATAGATATGCCTTCACTTTCAGGAGCGTATCTGAAAACAGTATTACTGTCCACATAAAAAACTATATCTCCCACAACCCTGGTATTAACAACCATCTCGTCAAAAATATCCCTTAACATTGCTTGTCTGACATCAAATGCCGAATCTTCATCCGTAAGCACATTATAAATTTTCCTGTTGGTCAGGAGTCTCGCTGAAAGCATGTTCACCTCATCAATCAATAATTCCATGCTCTTGGCGACTTCTTGCTGGGTTTCCCTGAGATAATCATAAAGGTATCTTTCAATAAAGCTTTGAGAAAAACTTTTAAAAATAAATAGTATTAGGCTCGAAAAAAAGATAATTCCAAACAGAAGGGATAACATTATCCTCGTTCTGATATTGACCTTTCTAAGAATTTTCATAAATCAACACCTTGCTAGCCCCGGGAAAAACTCCTGATATATTCGCTGGGACTCATACCGGTAACCTTTTTAAAAACCTGGCTGAAATATTTTTCATCATCATAACCGACACTTTCACTTATTTCATATATTTTATACCTGGTGTTTTTCATCAGTTCCTTGGCTTTATATATACGATAATCGGTCAGGCATTCATTGAATGTCTTGTTCAGCTCTTTTCTGAATAGAAACATAAGATAGGACGGGCTGATATATAACTCTCTTGATGCCGTTTCTACACTGATATCTTTATTGAAATTATCTTTAATGTATTTTATCGCATCTTTTATTTCACGGCGGTATCCAATTAGTTCCCTGTCACCAAAGTAACCGACGCTGCTGTTTCCCGGGATAATTTTGTAGTCCAAAGCCGCATAGGCTTCTTTATACGCAAGGCTTAATTTCCCCAGATCATCATATACCCGGCTGATGCCAATAGAAATTTGTTGCCTGAAATTTCTGCTCAAGGTGTCTATAATTTCCTTGCAACATTTCCGTACATTTTCCACTTCCTTATCATCATTCTTGGCGATATGAAGCAGCACAACCCATACAGCGTCCGATTCTTCAGCAGCAATACCACAATAATCTGAATTTTGCAGCAAATTGTCATTTATGCACTTTTGCAATTCTTCTTTAAACCGCTTGAATTCAGCAGGGTTTTGCAGTTTTAATAAAGTGTCGTATTCATCAAGCCTTATTACAATAACCAGGTTATTGGAGAATTCTATAGAAAGCTCGAGAAAACGTATCTTATCAAGGATTTCTTCCCAGGAAGTCAAGTCTCCCGAAATCATGTCTTTTACAAATTGTTTCCTCAAAACAGGAAGTTCATTTTTGAACTTCTCGAGGTACTGCTTGGATTTTCTTTTTTCCCTAATTTTATTAGCAACTTTTTCAACAGTTTCTATCAGCTGCTGGTTATCTATAGGCTTTAAAAGGTAGGCTTCTGCACCGTTTTGCATGGCTGTCTTGACGTAGTTGAATTCCTCGTAACCGCTAAGGACAATAATGCTCGAATCCAGCCCATTGTCCCTTATCCTGCTCATGAACTCAAGACCGTCCATAAACGGCATACGGATATCAGTCAGGATGATATCGGGTTTGTATTTCATGGCAAGTTCCAGCCCCTGTTCCCCGTCAGACACATCACCCAATATCGAAATATTGTAGTCCTGCCAGTTTATTGTCTCTTTTATACCGCTTCTTACCAGGTATTCATCATCCACCACCAGCATTGACAACATGGATATATCCCCCAAATATTCTACTAATGAAATTAGGAGAAAAGAAGAAATTATGTTATTTAAATTCTACACTATTTCAATTATACACTTTTTCAAGCATATTTTCAATTGCCAACCTCCCAGCGTCTGTGTGAAACTTATACATCTTTGCTATCATAATATGTTATGCCTTGCGAAAACATGTACACCTGGAAGCAAACACCTTTCTCTCTTCCAGGTATACTCTATTGCCGGTTATTTCAAATCTTCCGTTAAGCCTTATATCCTGTGAAGAACTTCCAATAAACACTTCAACGCCGCCGGGTTCAACTACAAAGTTCATATCCTTGTCATAGAAAGCTAATTGGCTCAAACTAATCTCAAATTTCAGTTTTACATGCTCACCAGGTTCCAAGGCCACCCTTTTAAAAGCCACCAGCTCCTTTACAGGTCTTGCGACATTCGCTTCCATGTCCCTGAAATAAACCTGAACCACTTCTTCACCCGCAGTTCTACCAACATTCTTTAGACTGAAGGAAAGCGACACGGAACCATTGCTGTCTACTTTATCCTCTTCGAAAACCAGATCGCTATATTGGAATTCAGTATAGGACAACCCATGGCCGAATGGAAACAAAGGCTCGTTGTTACCATCAATGTATTCAGCATAAGTATCAATATTACCGTAGATAGGCTTTCTGTTGTAGTACAAAGGTATCTGCCCGACATTTCGGAGAGTGGTCACAGGAAGCTTCCCTCCAGGCACTTCATCCCCGAAAAGCACGCCTGCAACCGCTCTTCCTCCTTCTTCGCCTGGCGACCAGGCTTGCAAGACAGCAGGAAACTTGGATGCCTCCCACGATATCTCAAGAGGTCTGCTGCTCATTATAACCAGAATTATTGGTTTCCCTGTATTATACAATTCCTCCAAAAGCTTTCGTTGAACGCCGGGCAGTGTAATATCCACACTGTCCCTGCCCTCCCCGCACGTTGTGGTTGCACCAAGTCCTTCAATTCCACCCATAACCGCTATGGCAACCCGGGATCTCCGTACAGCCTCGATTGCTTCGCCAAAACCGTCGACAGCATTGCCTGTAAGCTCACATCCCTTGGCATAATTTATTCTGGTATTTTTAGACACAATTTCACTTATTGCTTCCAATACGCTTATTGAATTTTTATAATACTGTCTGGCAAAAGCATCTATTTCATTACAATGAGCTTTCTGGGCGTTCCCCTTCGCCTCAACGGAATTAAGAGCTTCCGGAGTGATTTCGCGCATGGCTACCGGTGAATAGCCTCCGAAAAAACACCTGATATGGCCTGCATTAGGTCCGACTACTGCTATTTCATCAATATCCTTATCCAGGGGAAGAATATTATCCTCATTTTTCAACAATACCAAAGACTTAACTGCCAGTTTATAGGCCAGTTCTCTGCACTCTCTCCTGTTTATGGCCCTTTTTACGTCTCCGGGCGCATATGGTTGCTCGAAAAGGCCAAGCTCAAATTTCAGCTTCAGCATCCTTCTTACGGAAGAATTTATAACTTCCTCAGATATAATACCTTTTGCAATGGCATCCTTCAAACATGGATATGCAACCGGATCAGGCTGTTCTATGTCAATTCCGGCAGTGATAGCCTGCACTGCAGCATCCTCCAAATTTTTTGCCGACCTGTTAAACGCGTATAGTTGCGCGACTGCGCCGTAATCAGATACTACAATGCCGTCAAAGCCCAATTTTTTTCTAAGAAGGCCGGTCAATATTTCCCTTGAAGCAGCAACTGGAACGTTGTCAATGACACCGTAAGAATTCATAATGGCCTTGACTTTACTGTTCTTAATTACGGCTTCAAAGGGTCTGGCATAGATCTCATAAAGCTCTCTTTTGCCGATACTGGCAACATTCCGGTTCCTGCCGCCTTCGCCGGCAGCATAGCCTAAAAAGTGTTTTCCTGTACATGCGATGCCCTTTGTCAAATCACTGCCCTGCATTGCCTTGACAAAAGCCATACCCATCTGGGACGCAAGGTACGGATCTTCGCCGTATGTTTCTCCGATACGTCCCCACCGCGGGTCCCTGGCTATGTCCAACACCGGAGAAAATACAATGCGCACGCCGTATTCATACATCTGTTCACGTACAAGCGAACACATTTCACTTATTAATTCAGGTTCCCATGTCGAAGCCAATCCGATTGCCGTAGGAAAATATGTTGCACCGTAAAACAAGCCTCCCGCCAGCGCTTCGCCATGAAAGATTACAGGAATGCCCAGCCTTGTCTCTTCAACAGCATATTTCTGTATTCTGTTCATCACTTTCACATTTTCTTCGGGATCAAGAGGCGGCAGCAGCCAGCTGATTGTTCCCAAACCGTCACGTAACAGTTCGGATACTTTTTTGTCAAACTCTTTTTCATTAAAGAATTCATAGTGCCATCTTGAAACAAGCTGAGCGATCTTTTCGTCAAGTGTCATCCTTGACAGCAGATCTTCCACCCTGTCTTCAACCGGTACACTGGGATCTTTATATAAAGGCTTGTTGTCTGTCATATGAGCTCTTACCCCTTTCATTAAAAGCTGCGTTACATTCTTCCCGTTTAACATGTCATTCTTTTCCGTTCAATATATTAATGCTCATCTCACAAATATTAAACTTCAGTTTTCCCGGAAGGTTGCAGCCTTTAACAACATATCCTTTACTGGTTTTTTCCAGGCTTATTTCCAACATCATATCTTCGCCTGGAATAAATAAACTTGCATTTACAGGATTTCCCGATGAATTATATACCCTTATTTCAATTTCGTTCCAGTTTATCCACATTGTAGATTGTTCCACCTTGACGTGCATCAAGGCGGTCCCATCCCTCACCAGGATTATCGCAGGGATTAAACCTGCAGATATACGGTGCCATTTCCCTCCTGTATATGCCGCACCTGACTGATAGTCAATCCATAGACCTTCGGGAAGATAAACCGCCCTTTCCGCTCTGCCCTCCTCAAATAATGGAGCAACAAGGATATCAGTGCCAAACAGGTATTCATCTTCAATAAACCAAGCAGTGCAATCATCGGGATATTCAAATAACAGAGTCCGCATCATGGGAAAGCCCTGTTCTGAACAAAGCTTGGCCTGTGTATATATGTAGGGCAGCAAGCTGTATTTTAACTCCACCACCCTTCGGAAATCATCAATGAATCCGTTACTGTACTCCCAGGGCTCTTTTGGCGGAGTGCCGTGACAACGGCTGTGGGACGTAAGCATGCCAAAAGGAAGCCATCGCCTGTACAATTCCTCAGGACTCTTTTGCACAAATCCCCCTATATCATGGCTCCAGAAGGAAAAACCGCAAAGCCCGAGTGATAAGCCGGCCCGCAATGTGGCTGCCATGGAGCTGTCTGTATTTTCAGCATCGCCTCCCCAATGGAGCGGATAACGCTGGCTGCCTGCCCAGGCGCTTCTGGCCCATATTATTGACTCTCCGGTTACCTCTCTCGTAATTTCAGATACAGCCTTGTTATATCGCAAAGGATAAAGGTTGTGCTCGTAGAAGCCGCTTTTTCCTGAAGCATATACCCCATTTATTGGCGCTGCTTCTCCAAAGTCGGCCTTGATGGCGCCAATGCCCATTTCAAGCACTTTTTTGAGCTTTTCCTGGTACCATCTGACCGCACCGGGATTGCTGAAATCAATGATCGCATCCTCCGTAGGCAAATCTCCGTCCCCATTAAAAATAACATATCCTTTTTCAACAGCTTCCCTGAACAATTCATTACCCGGCAGCAGGTACGGCAGCTGCCAAAGGCTTATGTGAAAACCTTGCTCTCTAAGGTCCTTTACCATAGAAGAAGGATCAGAATACCTTGTCGTTGAAAACTTGAAATCACAGTGCCATTCTCTTTCAAACCAGCCTGGATCTATATGTATAACATCGCAGGGTATCCTGTTCTCTCTCAGCTTGGCAGCGACAGCTCTCACTTCATCTTCTGACCTGTAAGTATTTCTGCTCATCCAAAGGCCAAAGGACCACAGGGGAGGAAGCGGACTTCTGCCGGTCAAGGCTGTGTACTCAGACAATATTTCATTCGGAG
>DULF01000007.1 GCA_012840535.1 Clostridiaceae bacterium | reverse complement strand
TCAAAAATATAGCAGCTTCAATCGAATCACTTATAGAAAAAATTGCACAAATTGCTTTGAAAGTTAAAGAAATGGAAAAGAATAAGGATCAGACAGTCATCGCAATCCAGGATATCTCTTCCGTCTCCGAAGAGACAGCCGCATCTTCACAGGAAGTTACAGCATCCGCACAAGAGCAGTATTCCAGCGTTGAAGAGCTTGCAGCTCAAGCTGAGGAGCTTGGAAATATTGCCAATAAGCTCTTAGAATCCATAAGCAAGTTTAAAATTAACTAATGTAATGCAGTAGATTTTAAGCGGCGCTTTCACTTTTTAGGAAGCGTCGCTTTAATTATTGTACCCGGTTTGAACCGTGGATCCAGAAAAGCTTTTGGAGAGGTGCTGATCAGGCGGTTAATCACATATTCACCGTTTGTGAGAGGAGAAACCTCTACTCTTTGTCCAAGGTAATAAACTTCTATGTTAGCATTTTGTTTTGCACTGTTGTTACTGTCCCTCCAAAGATAATCTTCAAATACTTTTTCTGCAGGAATTATTGAATGAAGAATCACTGTACTTCACCTTCCATTTTGCCTTTGAAAATTTGTTTTCTCCGTCTGTCCAGCTCAATGAGCTCGTAGAGTTTTGCAAGGGCGTCTGAAAGTCCGCCCAGTTGGTCTATCAAACCGTTCTTTACAGCTTCTTCTCCAAACAGTACAGTACCTACATCATTTGCAAGTTCACCTGTTTTTAACATTAATTCTCTGAATTTTTCCCTTGAAATTTTTGAGTTTTTTGATACGAACTGTACTACCCTCTCCTGCATTTTATCAAAATATTCATATGTTTGGGGCACTCCGATAATCATTCCGCTCAATCTCAACGGGTGTATTGTCATGGTCGCAGACGGAGCTATAAAAGAATAATCTGTTGCTACGGCCATTGGCACTCCAATACTGTGTCCGCCTCCTAATACCAATGATACAGAAGGTTTAGACATGCTGGCAATCATCTCGGCAATAGCCAGACCTGCCTCAACATCACCACCGACTGTGTTCAAAATAAGAAGCAACCCGTCTATGTTTTCATCCTCCTCAATTGCTACAAGCTGCGGGATAACGTGTTCATATTTTGTAGTTTTGTTTTGAGGAGGCAGAATAATATGTCCCTCAATCTGTCCAATTATTGTAAGACAGTGAATATTTCCCTTTGGGTTTGAAATAGTTGTTTCTCCCAATTCCATTATTCTTTCAGTATTATTTGTTTTTGCATTATCATCACAGGGTCGGCTTTCAATAGAAGTTCTTCCAAATGTGACTTTGTTTTCTTTCTCTAACATACCACGTCCCCATTTCTGTTTATGAAAATGAAAATATTACATGCACGGCAATTTGTACGAACAATATTATTATGAATAGATAAAAAAAAATAATACGAATAAAAATTAAAAGCACCCGCATTTAAAGCAGGTGCTTTTGATATTTTGTATGAGTATGCCTGTAAGCCGGGTTCTGTATTAGATGATCATCTATCTAGGCCATACATTTCTGCATGGCTCAAGCCACCTCGGGGACTGGCGGGCCACCGTAACGTCCCAATTTGAGGTGTTGCTCCAGGTGGGGTTTGCAGAGACCGGCAAGTCGCCATGCCGCTGGTGAGCTCTTACCTCACCTTTCCACCCTTACCATTCAGAGGCCGGAAACCAGATGCCAGATACCAGAAGTTTTTCAATAAAAGAATTTTATAAAATGCCACTAACCATATATAGAAGTTCTGTCCATCTTCCCATTACAGGAAGCCATATAAAAACCTTGCTTTCTCCGGTCTCCTGCTTATGGCCTCCGGTTTCTGGCCTCTGGTCTCTGGCCTCCGGTCTCTGAATGGCGGTATCTTTCTGTTGCACTTTCCTTGAAGTCGCCTTCACCGGGAGTTACCCGGCACCCTGCCCTGTGGAGCCCGGACTTTCCTCACATATGCCCTCACGGATCATATGCGCGATCATCTGGCTTACTCACTCGTCAGCCTTATTATACTATACCATAAATTATTCTATGTCAAATGGTTCTTATTGGATCACTTTCTGTACAACTGCTTATAACTTCAATTCCCGGAAACCTCTCGTTAAGTTTTTTTGCCAATACCGGAACTATAACTTTTTCCGTGGCATAATGTCCTGCGTCTATAACACATATTTTCCTTTCAGCAGCTTCAACAGCCGCATGGTACTTAATATCCCCGGTAACCAGCACATCAGCTTTTTCCCTTATTATACCGTGCCAATTCTCATCAAAGCTTCCGCAGAATACCGCAACTTTCCTGATTTCTTTAGGCATTTCACCTATAAGCCTTAAATGGTCAATTCCAAGCTGTTTTTTAACTGTTGAGACAAAATTTTCACGTGACATTGGCTCCTCAAGAATGCCAACCTTGCCAAGACCATATTCTTTGCCCTTGATTTCCAGCGGATATATGTCATATGCCACCTCTTCATACGGGTGTGCTGAAATCATGGCTTCAATTACTCTTTTCAGAACTTTTTCCGGTACGATTGTTTCAAGCCTGTATTCACTTACTTTCTCAATATTGCCCTGTTTGCCTATAAAGGGATTGGAACCGTCAAGGGGTTTAAAGGTTCCCGTGCCTTGCGTCATGAACGAACAGTCGCTGTAGTTGCCGATCCATCCTGCGCCGGCATTGCATATAGCGTTTCTTACTTCATCAATATGGCCTACCGGGACAAAAACTACAAGTTTAAATAGTTTTTCTTCCCTGTAGCTGTTAAGATTTCTGATTTCCGTAAGTCCCAACACTTTAGCCAGTTGCTCGTTTACTCCTCCGTCAGCCGCATCCAGATTTGTATGGGCACAAAAAACGCTGATATTGTTTCTTATCAGTTTTGCCAGTATCTTGGGTACGGCATTCTCTTCATCAAGAGATTTCAAGCCCTTAAATATTACAGGATGATGTGTTACCAGCATATCAATTTTCTTTCCTACAGCCTCTTCAACAACCTTGCTTGTCGCATCCAGGATGACCATAACCCGGTTTACGCTTTGTTCTTTACATCCAACAAGCAAGCCGACATTATCCCACTGTTCAGCAAGGTTTTTGGGCGCAATTTCATTCATAAAGCAGATAATATCCTTTACTTTCACAGTCACACGCATCCTCCTCCCCTGTGCTCTAAAAAACTTTCCCATGTATCCGCTTACAAGCTTTTTAGTATTTTTTCAATGTCTTCTTTAAGTCTGATTTTATTGCTGATAACTGCCAAATCCTTTTTTTCCGCCATGTTGAGACCTTTAACAGTCTTATCAATCTGCCTTAATTTTCTTTCCAAGTATTCTTTTAGCAGTGGGTCGCGTTTTCCCACAAGTTTTTCTCCAACGTGATAATATACCTCATCAAATTGTTTACTCAAGCCTGTCCATTCTGCTGCCAGCACAATATATATTTTCCCGTCTTCCTGCGCAATACCTTCATCAGAAATATCAAAGCCGTTTTTATAAAGCCATTCACGTAAAACGTCAGCGGCATTCATTGGCTGAAATATTAACCTTCTCGCCTTTTGGGCTTTCATATAACTTTTTGAAATAATATCCCTTATTAACAGTCCACCCATTCCCGCAATTATTACAATGTCAATTTCATTGTCTTCCAATGGTTCCAGTCCGTAACCAACTCTTGTTTCTATGTAACTTTCCATTTTATACTGCATAATATTCTTTCTGGCTTTATCAATAGGACCTGTTCTTACATCTGTAGCAATGGCTTTTTCGCATATTTTATTTTTAACAAGATATATAGGTACATAAGCATGGTCAGTACCCACATCGCCTACTATCCTGCAGGGAGGCACCATATCGGCAACCAGTTTCAACCGGCCTTTAAGTTGCATAACTTCACCTTGATTTCGATTGGTATATATAACTTTCTATATTTTTAAACATATGTCTTTTAAAATTTTTTTATATAAATACTTTTTCCGCACACAATATATTATATGATTACTATGACGATGTAAAGGAGTTCTCCCGTTTATGATTAATAATTTCAGAGTCAAAAAGCACAAAGACACGGAAACTGCAGCTGAAACAATTATAGATGGCTCAAGTTTCCTAAATAAGATCAGTTTAATAAACAAGGATAAAAGAACCGTAAATATCACAACCCAGCTTCAACACGATGAAAACTTTGACAATTATATAGAAAAAAGAAACAAAGAAGGTTAACTTCTTTGTTTCTTATAATTCATGCCGCCTTTTTTACAATGCGCTTCCGCATTTTGAACAAAATTTAGCTCCAGGAGGATTCTCATTGCCACATTTGCAGATTGGCGATCCAACCTTGGTATTTCCCATGACCTGATTCAATTCGGCTTCAAGTTCCTCAAGCCTTTGCTGCTGCTCCTTGATTTGTTCGTTCCTTTTAGTTATTTCATTGCAGAAGCCCTCGATTTCTTCAACGGAAACCTCCCTCTTTTCCATGAAAAGGTTGTAAACCTTGGCACCGAGCAGTTCAGAAAGCTGTTTCTTTTCATCTTCAAGTGTTTTGATGCGGCTGTTGATTTTTGCTTTTTCGATTAAGGCCTTTGACCCGGCGCTTACTGAAGCCACCCCTTTATTAAGTCCGCTTTTCAGCTTGTCAAATATGTCTGCCATTTTACTTACCCCCTTTTTTAATATACTCTGACTATATAACTGACATCAGTATCAACTTTTACAGGCTTAGCACCGCCTTTTTTATAATACAGGTCACCGTAGTTTCTTCTTGTGCTGAAATCTTTAATGTAAATAATGTAATCATCACTCCTTACTTCAAAACTTTTTACTTCTGTATCAATTTTCTCAGTCTTGCCGTTTTTATACCTCATCAAGGTGCCTGTTCCATCTCTGTCGTTATATTCATCTAGATAGAATAATACGCCGTTAATTCCACTGTGTGTAGAACCACCTGATTCATCCGACAACTCGGTGTATTTTCCGTCAGCGTATATTCCCAGTATTGTGTATCTGCTCGTATTCGTTCGTATGACTACGCTTTTATCAGCTACATAAAAACTGCTAACTTCATCATGAATTCTGGTCCTGTCTTTTAATGAGTCAGTTCCTACAGTGTATCTATAGAGCTCACCTGTATTATTCAAATCGTCCCATTCTTCAATCATGTAAAAATACTTGCCGTCAAACGAAAAATTATATGATTTCATTCCGGATATTTCAACATCCATAGCCTTGAACGGAGGGTTATTGCCGTTAATTATATACATTTCGCAGAAATTCCCGTCATAATCCTCCGGCATTTTAAAGAAAAGCGCCGCATCGCCCAAATCATAATATCCTCCGTTATAGTCCGAGCTGGATAAATAGCTATACAACAGACCATCTGCAACTTCTATTTCTTCCTCATTTTCAAGCTTGTACAATTTATAGCCTCCAGTCTCGTCAAAGTCATCCCTTTTTACAATGTATAACTGGCCACCAACTAACGATGCTGACTCAACATCCCTTGCCAGTCTTTTCTTGTCCTTGCCATACTGGTACAGGTATAAAGATGAGTCTTTAATATAGTACAGGTTTTCGTAGTTACCAGCAGGGCTAACAAGTGCTGAAATAGAAACATCTGAATCAATTTTTTCAGGTTCATCTTTTTTGCCTAACCCGCAAATATAAAGATTGCCGTCGTCCTTGCCGAAAATTACCTTCTTTTCGTCATGCGATTTATAGAAGAATGTTACATTACGTGATATTAACCTTTCTTCTTTAAAATTATTATAATACAGTCTGCCATCTTTCAGATACAAAACAAACTTACCTTCTTTTTGAATATCAAAACTGGATACTCCTGTAGCAATCCTTGTGCCAACTGAATCAGCATCTTTTCCCTTTGGCGTCTTCTCATCCACTTTACGGTAATACAATCTGTAATCTCTGCTGGACGGATCAGCGGCAAAAAACATTGTTTTACCGTCTGCGGTAAGTTTTAAGTTGATACTGCTGTAATTACCACCGCTTGTTACAACAAAAGGCTCCTTGTTACCCTCACTTTTAACCATTAAATCTGATGACTTGACATAAATAATCGGAAATTTGGTACGATCCCTTACAACTGTCTTTTTGTCAGGTTTTCCAAACATGCTTACAGCTCCGCATATTAATGCTACTGCTACCGCAGCAAGGACAATGCCGAAAATTAATTTCCTGTTTATGCCTTTCCTTCCGGGAGTTGATTCAGTGCTGCCAAAATAATCCTTTGTATCTTCTTTATCAGCCACCATAACAGTAGTCTCCGGTTTCACGCTGCCTTCGCTGCTGCTGCCATCACTGTAAGCATTATATTCCAGTGCAGATAACCTGGCGCCGCATGAAGTACAAAATTTTGACCCATCCTTATTCTTTGCACCACATTGGTCACAAAATATCGATTTCGCTCCTTTCAAATTTTTGTCAAATACATATGCATATTATTGATATTAATAGAATCCGATTGCCGTATTGAAACTATCCCAGAGTTCCCTCAGTCTGTCATCTATACCCTCTTCTTCAAAGTATTCATAAATCTGATCCTCGTCCATATCCAAAATATACTGTTTCTCACCTATTTTTATTAAATCTTTCTGAGCGCCTTTTGCAAGTTTAAAATCTATGCTTCCACGTATCTTTATTGTCCCGGGGTAACTACTTACAGTTATGCCCACGTCATCCAATGATATATCAAGTCCTTTGGAATTGATGTATTTCCCGGAAAAGTCAAGCTTAATACCGCTCTCTCCTTCTCTTAACTTGTAGCTGCCGTCTATCGTTCCTTTCTTCAAATCAACATCACATTCACTTTCAAATATCAAATTGTCTTCATAAGGTATTCTGACAACCAGCCTTGTGTCATCTGTATATAAACCTTTTTGCGGCACATGGTTGCCTTTTGAACTTAGTTCTATGGCTAATGTTTCGCCTCCGGCATCAAGTTCA
The DNA here is from genome assembly GCA_012840535.1 of Clostridiaceae bacterium. Lineage (GTDB taxonomy): Bacteria > Bacillota > Clostridia > Acetivibrionales > DUMB01 > DULF01. Next base: position 15,702 of record DULF01000007.1, on the reverse strand, counting down.
AAGTCAAATTTAAAATCATTTATCAAATTATCAATATCATTGGAGCTTATCTCCAACATTAGCTCAACCATTTGATCATAAACTTCAAATTCCTTTTCCAGTTCCAGTTTCACTATTAGTCCTTTATATTCTGTAACGTATAGTGTAATATCTCCTCTTATATTAACATTATCTTTAAAACCGTTTATGAATATATCAAAACCATCCATGAAATCATCGTAGTTGCCGGTTGCGGAAATTTGATTTACAAAGTACTCATCTTCCACATAGGTTTCCATTATATCAATTAAATAGGATTCAAGTTCGCTGCCTTCAATAATTACCTGAATCTCCCTTGCTTTTACGCTTTTACCCTTTATTGTTACATTGGAAGAAGTCATATCACCTATTTTTATATGTTTTAAAAATTCTTTCGTTATTTCGGCTATCTTTTTTCTGGTTTCATCAGTTATTACCTTACTTGAATAATCCATAAGCTTTGAAAAAGATAAATCAAGATCGTCACTAATTCTAAAATTAATTAATTGCCATCCCACATAACTGTCATTCCATTTCCTTCCAAATTTTTCAGTTCCGGCTGTCCAATAATGGTCAAATAACTCAGGTATGTTAACGCCTACTTCGCTATCATTCAAGAAAAAGTTTATGCTGAGCAACGGGTTGTCCCTGTACAAAACTTGTGATTTCCAAAGCAATTGCTTATTGCCTTTATCAACTGAAATATTAAAATTTGCGCCTAATCTTTTAATATTGCTGTAATCAATAAAACCGCCTTCTGAAGACATTGAAGCTATTTCTCCTGCCAGTCCCAATGTGAAATCGTCTTTTTCCGTTAATGTAAATCCCATAAGTTCATTTCTGCTGTTATTTAGTTCTTGGGAAATTTTTGAAATTGTATTATTAAGTATAATACCCAGATAACTCTTGGGCGACACCGCCCTGATTATACTGTTTTTAGCCATAACAACACATGAAAAAACAATCAAGATGGCTGCTATTATAATAACAAGCCCGGTTTTTCCAAACTTCCTTTGGTTTAACTCTGGTGTTACAGGTGTTTCCACAGAAGCTCGCTCGATTTTTGCTCCGCATTGAGTGCAGAATTTTGAGTTGTCGCTGATATTTGCCCCACAATTAGTACAATACATTAGATTTCCCCCTCATATTATAAATTTTAATTATTTTTAAATCCACATTTGCTGCAGTACCTTCCACTACCCGTCAGTGGGGTGCCGCAGTTAATACAGAATTTTGCCTTCCTTGGTTTACTCGGCTCTGGTACTCCAAGCGCTTCAGTTTCATTAAAATCCATTGTCTCCTGAAGAGCCAATGTTTTATCAGGGCCTTTATTCTCAATTAACCCCTCTGTTTTTCCCAATCCCTGGGTTTTCTCCAGAGCTTCGGTTTCATTCAAAGCTTCGGTTTCGTTCAGAGCTTCGGTTTCACCAAGAGCTACGGTTTCAGCCAAAGCTTCTGTTTCGTACAATGCTGCTGTTCTTTCCAGACCTGTAGTTTCATCAAGGGCTGCTGTCGCCTCAGAATCCAAAGCAGTTGTCTTTTCAGGATCTCCGGTACTATCCATGGCGGCCGTTGTATCCAAGCCCGCAGTTTCTTCCAGGACTTCAGCTTTACCCGGTTCCGCAGTTTCATATATCGCTTCAGTTTTCTCAAAATCCCCGGCTATTTCAGTTTTCTGTGTCATTAGTTTTTCTGTCATTTGCACGGATGCATAAGCCTCGTATGTTTTCTTTAACGGCTGTCCGGAAAAATTGGCAGCAGCCTTTCTTGCTATTTTTTCCTTTCTCTTGTCCCTCCTTGCCAGATCCACAATAATCCACACTATTGTAGCAAACAACCCAATTATACCACATAATAGCAAAAATGTGGCATCAATTTGCATATATTTTCATCTCCCTTCACCGCTTCTCCATATCTTTTGCCTTCCAATTTCAACATCCAATACACGAAAATCTATTGCTGATACGTTACAACCATTTCTTCTCTTTCAGTTCCTCAATCTTTCTTGCAAGCGGCAATAAATCTGAAGTGTTTTCGCCTTCAGGGGCAAATTTTACTGCCAGATTGTAATACTCCAGCACTTTTTTGTAGTCTCTTTCCTCTTCAGCTTTCAGGCTTTCTGTTTCCAGGTATAAAAAAGCCAACTGGAGATAACACTGGTAATTGTCAGGATATTTGTCCATCATCTTTTTAAGATATTCTTCTGCTTTTTCATACTCACCTGTTTGCTGGTAAATGATAGCTATATTCCTGTAAATATATGCCCGGTCGTACCCTAACTCCAAAAGTCTTTTAAATTTTTCTATGGACAAATCATAGTACTTGGCCGTAAAGTATGCCTCCGCCATCGCTTCGGTAATAATTAAGTCATCTTCATTTTTCAGATCTTTAACAGCCTGTTCAAGTATTTCAATCTGCTTGTCCAACGCTTCAAAACCAATTTTGTCATCGTGCCGCATACTTTTGTATATGTCGGATATCTCAAGGTAAGACCGTTTCTTGAGGTGTTCATCACCGGTAGAATTGATTACTTTTTTAAAGCTTTCAATCGCCGCCTCCTTATCGCCTTCAGCAAGCAAAACTTGTCCCTTTATGTAATCTATAACATCATCTGATATTCCGTCCCTGTTAATTTGACCCAAAATTCTCCTGGCTTTTGATAAATCCCCCACTTTTGCATAACAGACTGCCAAATCCCTTAAATACAGAATACTGCTGGTATCAGCGTCACAGGCACGTTCCAGGTACGTAACCGCCTTTTCATAATCCCTTTCCTCATAGTAGACCGTGCCTTTTAAATAGTTATATTGCGCATTGTCTTCAATTTCAGGCATTTTTTCCTCCACTTCATCCATGTATGACAGACACTCCTCGTAATTTGCCTGTTTAAGCAAAATACTGGCTATCCCAATATATGCGTTTTCTCCGGATTTATCCAGCTCTATGGCTTTACTGAAACTGCCGAACGCTTCGTTGAACTGACGTAGATCCAGGTACTGGTAGCCCTGGTCTATCAGTTTGTTGTACATATCCACACGCTCCGCGATCAAAGAAGTGCTGCCCAAATAAATCAATGCCGAGAAGCCGGCAACAAGCACTCCTTTAATCACAAATTTCACTTTTTCTAGTGCCTTTTGCTTTTTGTAATAGCTGTTAAACAAGTACATGTTTTCCAGATCGTGCAAAAGTTCGGCAACATTCTGGTAACGTTTGGCAGGATCGTTCTGCACGCATTTATTTACAATGTACTCGATACCCTCTGAAAAATTCTTATCAACCTGGCGCAATGGTTTGAATTCATATGGAGGCTCATTAGGGCTTTTCCCGGTCAGTAAATGATAAAGCGTTACTCCCAACGAATAAATATCCGTCCTTGCATCAGTCTGACTTGTGCCATATTGTTCAGGCGCAGCATAACCACGGGTGCCCATATAACTTGTGTCGCTGGCGCTTTCTTTCTTAAACTCCCGGGCAATTCCAAAATCAATAACTTTGACAACATTTTCAGGCGTTACTATTATGTTGGACGGCTTCATATCGCGGTATATAATTGGATTTGGTTTCTGGTTGTGCAAATATAATAAAACGTTGCACAACTGCTTGGCCCACTCAATGACAGTTCCCTCATCGAATCTTTTTTTGAACTGCAACTGCTTGTCTAACGGAGTACCCTCAATATAGTCCTCTATGATATATAGAAAATTGTCATCCTCCTCTATGTCAATAATCCTTGGCAGAGCAGGATGATTCAGCTTTTTAAGTATATTCGGTTCAGCAAGCAGGTCGTAATTTTTGCTAGCCTTTTTGTCAATAGCCTTAATTGCCCATTTGGTGCCAAGAGATACATTTTCGGCAAGATAAACCGTACCCATGCCGCCGCTTCCCAATGCTTTTATTATTCTATATCTCCCGTTAAACAGAGTAGTCATTGTACCGCCATTCGACCTCCGATTCTATCTTTTAAACCCAAACAAAGATTTTTTGCGGCATATTCTTATTACCATAGCTGTGATATTGTCCCTGCCGCCTTTTTTAAGCGCGCTGCCGATTAAATCGGATACTATTGCCTTCTCTGACTTCTTTTGTTTGAGTATGTGTTCTATTTCATAATCTTCAAGCATATCACTAACTCCATCGCTGCACAGAAGAAACAAATCCCCGTTTTTTGCTTTCTTTTTAAAACAATAAGGCTTAAAAATCATTTCTTCAGGAGCAATCCCAAGGTATTGGGTTAATTTGTGCCTGTGGGGGTGCGTTTTAGCTTCTTCCATTGTGATAATCCCCATTTTTACCGAACGCATTGCCTGAGTGTGATCCTCAGTTATCTGTTTCATCCTTTTATTGCGCATCAGGTAAACCCTGCTGTCGCCGATGCTATATATATGAACTATATTGCCTTCAATACATAACATGGCAATAGTTGTTCCAATCCTTTTTCCGCCGATCTGTTTACTTTTTTCACAAATCAGGTTGTTGACTTCTGAAAGGTACATTTCTATATATTTATCAAAGCTGTGATATTTTATATTATTGAGCATTTCCTGATATTTTGTCAGTGTATGTACAGCTATTAAAGATGCAACTTCTCCTGACTCTTCACCGCCCATGCCGTCGCACACAGCATATATCTGGATTTCGCTCTCCCTCTTTTCTGAGAAGATGGCAGGAATTTCTCTGTTTGACTCATTTAAATATATTCCATTGTAATAAAAGTTGTCTTCATTATTCTCTCTTACTCTGCCAATGTGTGTGCCAACTGCTGAGAAAACCTCTAATGATTGCATCTTAATCAACTCCCCCTGCTGCCTTTCAATACATGCCGGAAATTCCTGCATTCAATCTGTCTGCAGACCCGGACGTTTTGTAAACAGTCCGGGCTGCGTTATAACGAGGTTGTGATTTGTAAAGTGTATTTCCTACCTCGTTGAAACGCCGCAGATGTAAGAAAATTTTTCTACAACCGAAAAATTTTCTTAATTAACCTGGGCGTTATAAACAGATTGCTTAATTACCACTTATTTGTGACGCCAAATTAATATCAGTTTCTTCCAGGGTTGTTGCAACATGATCAAGCGTGGACGCAATCCCCTGGAGAATTTCCGGGAACTGATTCAATGGAGTCTGCAGCTCGTTGTACTGTGCAAAAAACTGATCCTGTGCTGCGCCGTCCCATGTACTTTCAAGGCTGTCTACTTCCGCCTTCAAATACCTGAGTATTTCAACGATTTCATCTGCCTTTGCTCTAAAGTTGTTGGCAGCTGTCCTCAGCTCCTGTGGAGTTATTGTAATCCTCTCTGCCATCCGTATTTCACCCCCTGTAAAAAATGGTATTTATGCAAGCATCTTTACAAAAAGATGCAATTGCAATTCATTATAGTGAGTTTCCTATAGAAGGAATCGAATTGTAAAGAGTTTCATATTCAGTCTTTGCATAATTAAGACATTCCTTTAAATGAATAAGTATTTTTATGTGCATTTCAATATTTTTCTTCCATGTTTCATCAAATGTTTTAAAAAACGCATCACTGGCTGCAGATTTCCATCCGGAGTTTTTAAGAGCATCTACTGAAGCAGTGAGAGTATTAACCAGAGTTTCAAACTCGTCTATGGATTTTTCATAATCTTTTATTGTATCATTCAGTTGGTCAAAATCTATTTTCAGTTTGTTTGCCATAGCGTATTACCACCTCCGGGTCATTCTAGCAACATACTGAGAAACCTGCTCTTTGAAGCGGCTTTTGCCCTGTCAATTTCCGCTTTTTCAAACTCGTTTAATTCTTTGTACAGCTCCGACCTTATGAAATAAGCCTCTCCGATATCTTCGTTTATTGCAAGCAGATAATTTACCATTTCAAATGCTTTGTCATATTGTTTCAGCGCCCTGTAGCACAACGCCCTGTAAACAATAATATCAAGCATTTCCGGATTGGACGAGCTTGCAAGCTTGAACAACGCTGAAGCTTCCTCGTAAGCTTTTCTTGCCTCCTCTTTTCTGCCCAGTTTATTCAAGCATTCAGCATTATAGAATACCGCTGCATAATAGTAGTCGTTTTCCTTTTTCTTTTCCATTATTTCCTTGCATAATTCCAGTGCCTTTTCATGCTTGCCCGTATTGGCATAAATGTTAATAAGATAGAATCTTGTTTCATCATCAAAATCCACGCCTTCTTCTGATTTCACTCTCTCAAACAGGGCAATGCTGTCGTCTACCTTACCTTGGGCAAGCAATATTTTAGCTTTTTCCAAAAGCACTTCCCTTCCTTTGGAATCTGAAAACTCAGTTTCCAAAACATTCATTGCCTCATCATACTTTCCCTGTTTCTCCAAAAGCAGCACCTTGTCAAACTTGAATCCCTCGTCTTCAGGAAACAGGTTAATTGCCTTGCTTAACGCTTTTTCCGCTTCAGCAAAGTTATCCTGTTCAATAAGCAAAAGTATTTTGTAATGGTGTCCTTCAAAAACATCCGGGTTTAGCTCTATCATATTGTCCAAAGCCTGGATGGCCTCGCTGTATTTGTTATTTTTTATATATATCTGGGCTTTCCGCAGTTTTGCGTCCGCCCTGAATTTATCCTTTGCCAGTGCTTTGTTGAAAGCCTTTATTGCTTCCTCGTCTTTACCCATTTCTTCATAGACGGTTCCCAGGTTAAAATAAAGTTGTGCATCGTCAAATCCGTTATTAACGGCTTTAGCGTAATATTCCCTGCCGGCGTCATTATTACCCAGTAAAAACTCGACATTACCCAGGTGAAAATATGCGATACCGTTCTGTTTGTCAAGAAGAAGCGCCTTATTAAAAACTTCCCTGGCTTCATCGTATTTGTCAAGCATTACGTACGCCTCGCCCATATTTAAATATGTTTCGGCATACATCGGGTCTTCTGCTTCAGCCTTCTTGAACATGTTTATCGCTTCCTGATAGTTGCCTAAAGAATAAAGAACTTTACCCTGCAGGTTATACTCTTCAACGGCAGTTAACATTCTGTTTTCCATGTGACTCATCCTCCTGAATTATTCAATTCTTGCTTTAAGATCTTCAATAAGTTCATCCAATCCCCCGAAAAATTTTGGGATCTTGACTTTATTAATCTTTTTTTCTTCAACATAACTGGTTGAGGCATTTGACAACTTAATATCCCCGTATATTGTCAAATAAGTGTCGCCATCTGTAATTTTTTCAATATTCCTGGTATCAATATAGTAATTACTGTAAATTATTTTTTTGCCTACCGGAATGATTCCGGAATAAGGAGTTATATACCTAATAAGGCCATCCTCATATATAATTGTGCTTTCCTTAGCCGTAAGTCTAAGAGAATAATAGTATAATACGCCAATTAATGTACCCAGAAAAAAGGATATCAAAATATAACCAACAATCCTTGAATACGGAACCGGTACATTCTGGCCCCACACATCATTTTTTGCAAGTAATCCAAACACTATTTCAAGAACAATTGCAACCAGCGCTAAAATACGCATCTTTGATGCCTTCTTACCGAAAAGCTTTTGAAATTGCTCCCGGGAATAGTTTAATTCTCTTCTCATATTATCACCCCTTGCTTAAGGAGTACACATAACCGGTACCTTTAATGCTTCTATTTTTTTCAACTGCGGCATCCTCGTTGCCTGTTTGTTTTCAGTGGGCACAACTCCGGTATCAACAAGTAACTCTGAAGTGTGTTCAATAGTTTTTTCCATAACAGTTGGCAACTTGATTTTCCACTTATCACCGTCTTTACCGATTACGTCTACATAATCTACCAAATCTCTGGCCGTTTTAATATCCTCGTACAGTGCAAGAGTTTTTGCTATATTCATTGCTGTCTTTTCTGATATATTAAATGATTTTAAAACTTTATTCAGTTTGTTTAACTTTTGTATACGTTCTCCACCTTTCCTAATAGTGACAGCATCAGTAACAAAACCACTTTCTTTATATGCCTTTATTGTCCTGGATGCAAATGAACCTTTCATTGTCTTAAAGTTACCAATTAAATTCTTAGCGCTTTTAAAGTCTTTCCCAAATGCATATGCAATACTTGCAAGACTAAGCGCGTTGTAAAATATTCTACCGGTTTTTGCATCCTTATTGAACCAATTTACTGCTATTTCTTCTGCTGCTTCATCTCCTCCCATTTCATCAATCCTGTCGGCAACAGCGCGGTTTTTGGTTCTGTTAAATTCTGATAAAGCTTTAAAGTCGTACCATAAGGTTGCCCCCGAATCAACAATTGAAAAAATACCAAAGAAATAGTGTGCTAAAATAGGAAGCAATTTGACTGATGAAGCCGGAAAAACAAAAATTGCCGCAACTGCCAAACCCAGAAGGGCAAGGTCTTTCGCAATGTTAACATAATACTTTCCGCCCCTGTCATGGTACCAGTCCTTAATAGCATACTTGATATTCCGTCCCATAGTCTTGGCAATATTGACGGCATCCCGCCCAAACCAAAATCTGGCCATTTCTTCAAGGCCTAAAGCCATACACGAAAAAAATGAGACGCTGATATTGTTTACTTTTCTAAAAGTATATGTGTCACTGCTTATGCGCCTTGCTACACGCTTGTCCGTTTCTTTCGCTTCTTCCCTGAAGTCGCTTACTCTCTTTATGAATGCGTCAATATTGTCTTTTTTCTCCTGGAGCTTTTCATTTTTCTTTTGAATAAAATAATTAGCTTGGTTTATGTTGTTGCCGCCAGATATACTGTCCAATTTTTTCCTGATATTGCTGTAATCATCTATTCTGGATGCCAGTTTTTTTGACAAGGACTTGGCAGTGCCGGTTAGATTATTTAGTTCGTTATAGTTTACAATCAGCGTAGTCATACACTCACATCCCCATCCTTTTTTACTCTAATCAGGACCTAACTTCAATTACAAATTTCCGTCGATTGCCGTTTTTGCCCTGGCAGCAGCTTCCAAAGCCCTTTCAAGAGCATCTATCTCCCGCTGCAATTTGTAGATTTCGCTGTCAATATAACTGCACGCCTGGGTTAAATCACTGTCACTGCTTTGATAAGGCTCCAGGTATTCTCCAATCTTGTCAACAACGGTTCTTGTATTATCTGAAACAATGAATCTCTGAAAATCTCCCTGCAATTCAGAAACCAGCCTGTTAATACTTGTTATATCGCTGCTGTCATCTGACAAATCTCCTTTACATTTTCTCAAATCTGATATTGCTCTCTCTTTTCTCCTTATCTCCGAGCTTATCGACATTAAACCCACCTCACATGTTTTGTGTATAGACGTCATATTGCGTAATTACTTGCTATTATTGAATTGCTGCGCTAATGCATTATCCCAGTCACGGTAAGATTGACGCATGTCCTCCAAGTTTTCTGCAATAGTCCTCAAATTGTCTTCTTCATCGTTCAGCCTGGTTTTCAATATCCTGTACGCAGCTTCAAAACTCTCCTGCCCTTCGCCTTCCCAGACCGAAACTAATTTATCCGTTGATACAAAAACTCTCTCACGTGCTGTACGATATTGATTAATCGCAGCTCTGAATGCGTTGATTGTATCATCAAACAAGTCGGTATTTATTGATTCTACTGCCCCATAGTAAGGTGATTCTGCCACTATATCCCCTCCTTTGCTAAATATCTAGAACCGTTTTAATTTTTTCCATTTCGCCGCCAATGTACAGATAACCATCACCCAATGTTATGGGCTTGGCAAAAGCTTTTTGGTATTTTATGTTAACATCAAAGAATTTAATATTTGCCACGTCGTCAAAAATGATTGCCTTCTTGTTTTCCTTTATTTGCTTCAAAATATCAGGAGCACTGTAAGCTACATTTGAGTTTTCAATATTGGAGAAAATCACGCAAACTTTCAACCCTTTATATTGCTTAATTATCTTAATAAACTTTGCATACGCTTCCTTATTGCGTGACATTTCACTTATAAAACCGTCATTTTCGATTATCAGCAAAATGAATGGATATTTGTCCAGTAACTCTTTTTCAGTTTTAACACCGCGGTTTTCAAGCAGGTATTCCTGCCGACCCTCAAGCTCATAAAGGATTGTGTCGATAATACGCTCCGAGTCACTTGCGTCAACAGTGTATTCTTTTACAAATCCGTATTTTTTGACTCTTTCCAATTGCCTTCCTGCACTGTCGATAATATATGCCTCAGTAAAATTATTAAATATCGTCCTCTGAATAGTGGTCATAATATGATTAATAAAATTTGTCTTTCCACTCTTGTTCCTGCCTATAACGGCAAACATTTCAATGCTTGAGAGGTCAAGGTATACATAATCTACCGTGTCGTAGCTCATACCGATAGGAATCCGGTATTTCTCAGAATATAAGGTCCTGTTTTCATTGAACAGCACGCTGCCTTTGATAATGTCAGGCACTTGAGGAATAGGCCGTGCCTTTGCCGCTCCGTATGTATTGTTCATTTTTTGAATAATTTCTTTTAGTTTTTCCGTCCTTTCGATTTCCTTATCTCCTGCAACGCACAGTGCCGTCTGGAATTCGACAATGCGTTTATCAATTGAAAAGAGGCCTCTTCCGGGTACTTCCTTAGGCTCGATCCTGCAACGGTCAAAAAGGTTGGAATACTCTCCTTTGTCATTGCAGTTCAGCGCCACCCTTATCCCGAAATTGGACAGTACTTTATAGCTTATTGCATTGGTCTGGGTTGCGGTTGCAATAATATTTATTCCTGCGCTCTGCCCGTCTCTTGAAAGGATAAGCAGGTCGTTGTCGTATCCGGGATAATACTCTCTGAAAGCGTTAACATTATCAATAAAAAGCAGTATCTGCGGCATGTCTCTGAATCCCGCTTCAACATATGCCCTGTATGTACCCACCATGTTTTGGGCAAAGACATTTTTCCTTTTGTTAATTTCGTCTTTAAGCATTTTTATAAGGTTGTCGATTTTCTCGTCCTCGTTGGGTATCGCGACTCCTCCGACAAGCCTCGATTCTTCGAAAACCTTAAGTGACATATTGCCGCAATCAATAATGTATACATTTACTTCCTTCGGAGTGTACGTGGCAACAATATCCTTTAGCATTGTTTGCAGCAATGTTGTTTTCCCTGTCTGGGAAGAACCTATTATGTACGTATTGCTTTCCGACAGGTTAATAACCAGTTCGCTCTGAAGCTGTTGCTCGGGATCATCGTATAAACCTGTTGTTACAAAGATGCCTTCAACAACGTTTTTAAGCGTCGGTTTAAGTTCATCAAGGTAAATGACATCTTTCATAGGCGGCAGGCAAATACCCCTTAAACGTGTTATGTTATTTTCTTTGCAATACTTGTCAAGGTATTCGACAATAGCCTGTAACTGGGTCTTGGCGCCCTCGGGATTGACGGACTTTTTATTGGAATATACAACCTGTCTTTTCCCCCACAAATTAAGCTGATATATTTCAAATATGTTCTGGTTGGGCTCATTTCCTTCAATAACCTTTGCTCCGCTGTATGCAGATTGGAACAAATCAAATATCTCGTTATTGCCCACTTGCAGGTAAGCCCTTCCAGGCTCGACAATTTCAGCGGCAAGGGGTGACTTCAGCACTTCCATGCTGTCTTCCTTGGTTTGAACTTTCAGGCACAATCTAAATTTGGAGTTGCTCCATATCTGTGAATCCACTACACCGGAAGGTTTTTGTGTAGCCAGTATCAAGTGGACACCAAGGCTACGTCCTATGCGTGCCGCACTAATAAGCTCCTTCATAAATTCCGGATGCTCCGTTTTTAACTCCGCAAATTCGTCTACGATAATAATCAAATGAGGCAGCGGGACAATGGAATTGTCCTTTTTATAAAGCTTAATATAGTCATCAATATGGTTCACCTTGTTGGCTGAAAACAGTTCCTGCCTTTTTTGGAGTTCAGCTTTAATGGATTTCAGGGAGCGGTTTATTTCCCTGCCGTCAATATTGGTTATTGAGCCCATAAGATGAGGCAGGTTCTGAAACTGGTTAACCATTCCTCCCCCTTTAAAGTCTATTATTACAAAACCTACTTCATACGGATGGTATAATGTAGCCATAGAAAGGACAAAGGTCTGCAGAATCTCGCTTTTGCCCGAACCTGTTGTTCCCGCTACCAAGCCGTGGGGACCATGGTGCTTTTCGTGCAGGTCAAGATAGACAACTTCATTTTTCACCTTTACGCCAAGAGGCGCGGCCATACTCTTATCAACCCGCGAGCTGCCCCATCTTGCTGCAATGTCAAGATCTTCCACTGACATGATGTCAAGCAGTTCAAACAGGGATATGTTCTTTGTCAAATCGCTTTCAAGGCTGACCTCGTCTACATAAACAGGGCTGATTCTTAACGCCACTTCTTCGGCAACAGAATCAGTAACAGGTTCATATTCAAATCTGATTACTTCAGCGCTGTTAGCGCTCTTGAAAATTTCTCCGATATACTTGTCGTCCGACAAAGTGATTATTTCGGTGCAGCCTTTTGGCAGCAGCTCTGTTTCTTTTTCGAAAAAAACAAATGTAAAACCGTATAATTTGCTGTTTTCAATATATTTGGAGATTGGATGCTTTTTAATTATATTGCTGTCAAAAACAAACACGACAAAGTATGGATAAAAATCTCTTTTTGACTTTTCATTTACCGCCTGTTCTCTTTGAGACAGAATCGCGTATATATACTCTAATATAACGCTGCTGCTTTCATCATCATAGACAAAATTTCTGACGTTTATTTCATCATTTACAACGTGTTTCAGCCACCTTATCCACATAAATTTTTCTATATATTTAGAGTCATATATGTAAATCAACTTGACATCCTTATAAAAATGCCTGGTGGCTATTTCAACGGTAATATTCTTTAAAAACTCATATAATTTGCCGTGATTCCCTACCACGCCTATGCCGCCCGATTTTGCAAATTCTGATACAATCGGAGCATTTATGATATTCCGGTAACGCATTGCAATCATTTCCGGCATACCGGCAAGGTCATCCTCTTTATCGTGGAAATCAAGAGGTTTATATTTTATTTCACAATTTGCAGGAATTGAGCCCGTTCCTACTCTGACAGCCAAAAAGTCATCATCATTCATATCTCTGTCAAACAGATTACTGTCAAAGGCAAAAACTGCTTCGATATTTTCATCAATTGACCTGTACTTTTTTTGCAGAATCTTAAGTTCTTCTTTCCTTACTGCCGTAATCTCAACCTCTTTATTCTTTATATATTCCAGGTAATCTTTTTCTCTCTTCTTTAACTCCTTTTTATATTCCTTCTCCTTAAATATATATCCGGCAATTGATGCCAATACGGTAATCCCCATTGATGCAGCGCTGTATATTACAAAAGAACCTCCTCCGCCGATTACTCCCCGTAAAACAACAGTAAGAGCCAATAACGCCAATGACGGCATAATAAGCAGAAACAAGTTGGTCTTCTGTGGATTCGGCTTTGCCTTTGGAGACAGGATTTCAATCTCTTTCTGCGGCAATACATATTTTTTCCTGGTGCTGAGGTTAAATTTCGGGTATTTAAACGCGCTTTTCTGCTCCTTAATATCGTGAAATTCCAGGTTTCTTATTTTTATGGCATCGTTGGTATCAGTATACAACCTGCCTTCTTTTAAATAAAAGCTGTATCCGGCGATCATAAAAAAGTCACAGTCGTTAAGCTTAATTTCTTTTTGCTTCACTATTCTTTCGCCGTTTATGTAAATACCGTATCTGGTGTTGTTATCCCTAACATATATTTCATTATCTTTTTTTGTCAAAGTTATTGTATCTTTATTTAATAAATTGTCAACGATAAATATATCGCTGTCTTCCTGTCCGCCGATTTTTATTGAAGTAATACTTGATATATCAATAACCCGGTTGTAATTCCGTTTAACAGAATCAAAATCAACGAAAAAGTTAAGCTTGAAAAGCTCAGCATTGGAGCTTTTATACTTAAAAGTCAAAACATCGCCATGTTCCAGGTCTTTAGACACCGATTTAATTATACCATTGGCTGTAAAATAAATATTGTCACAGCTTGACAACTGCCATGTATCAGAAAAATATTCGAGAACCAGTTCGAACTCCTCAAAAAATGCGTCCTTATTGAACCTCACATCGCAGTTTTTGCTGGTACCTATTTTTACAGTCTTTTTCTCAGCCGCATTTAATATATACTCTTTATACACGTTTTTGCCGTAAATGACCACCTTATATTTATTGTCGTGCATTTACTTTAGCCCCTCCAGATCAAGGTGTCCTGATAATACTTCCGTTGCGCACTCCGTATTCCTTGAGTGACGTATCTCCCTTTAACAGCGCAATAGGGTTTTCACATTTTAAATAGCATTTTGAAATATCTTCCACATCTATATTGAGGTTATAAGCTTCGTTTAAAGCAATAACCAGTTCCTTGGCTGAAATATTCAGAGGCACTTCGATATCTATTTTTCTGTTTTCTTTTTGCAAATACAGAATAACTACCGCTTTATCCATAAGCACATCATCCCGTACCTAAATTATGCTGTATACAAAGTTCTGAAGTTCTTCATTTTCCATTACCTTCTCCAGAGTACAGTTTTTCGCATCCATATACCCCACATACTGCTTTACAATGCAGCTGTTTTTCATTGTATTGTCCATTAAATGGTTCTCTTCAGTTTTTTTGTATTTGTTGCAAATGAATAAAAATTTACTGTTGTCTGAACAATCTATATTATCCAAAAGAGCATCAATCTTTTTCACAGCCATCATATCCTGGTTTACCACTATCACAACCTTGTCCGCAGCGCTCATCAACGCGCATTTATTGGCATTTAGTTCCGATTCACTGTCGATAACTATATAATCGTAAATCTTTGCTTCTTTTATTTTATTTATCAGATAAATATAATTGTCCAACGCTATTCCTGCTATCGGAACAGCTTGACGTACCGGCAGCAAATAACTAAATATGCCTGTTTTCACACAGCTCCTGAGCTTATCTGCTATGTCAAAATCCTGATTTATCAAGCTTCTCTCGAAACTCCTCGGCAAATAGTCCCCGGAATGAAGCATCCAGCCAAAACTTTGAAGGCTTTCCGTGCTGATATACAGTACTTTCTTTTTATATTTTGAAATAATGCCGCTTATTCCTAATGATATTGTCGTTTTACCGCTTCCGCCTATAGGAGAATATACCAGTATTGCTTTTGTGTCTTCCTTTACAGCTTCCAGCTTTTGAGTATTTGCATTGACACTGCCTAACACAAAGTTAAAAATGTCTTTTACGCTCGTATATTTATATATTTCATTTTCTTTGTCAGACTCTTCTTCTGTAAGAATGAATGTATTCTCTATGTCATGCTTTCTGAAAATATCCGAGTATAGAGATTTGTTAATTATTAAAATATCAACTTTTCTCGGCTTACTAAAGTAAGACTGGAGATAATCACGGCTTGTTATTACTACAATCTCTGCCTTATCTTCAAGCTCTTCTATAAACTTTAACTCAAGTGGCGCTAAGTATTCTTCTTCCTCATCTGCTATTATAATAAACAAATTCTTCACCTTACATCATCTCACTTTTATTTAACAATGAAATTTATATTCGATAATTTTATAATGTCGCCGCGTTTAATTTGCACCTTTTGGTTCTCTTTTAGCCTGATGGAATTGACATAAGTGCCGTTCAGGCTGCCCATGTCCTGAATAAAGAATTTGTTGTTTACTTTAGTTATTTTGCAAT
>DULF01000033.1 GCA_012840535.1 Clostridiaceae bacterium | reverse complement strand
TTAAAGTTCTCAACCTGCCGATACTCCTTGGCACTTCAAGAAAATCCGTCATAGGGAATGTGCTGGGCTTGCCGGTGAATGACCGGCTTGAGGGAACTGCCGCAACTGTGGCGATTGGCATAGCAAACGGAGCGGATATTGTACGTGTCCACGATGTAAGGGAAATGAAAAGGGTCGCACAAATGGCCGACGCAATTATCAATAGGGGACATTCCTCATAGGGGTATGCCCCCTGACCGAAGCCAGTGGCAGTCCTTGAAGAGGACTGTCACCCTACCGAAGTCATAACGCAGTAGAAAGGAGTGTCCGGGTATGGCTATCAAAAAGGGGCACTATTTGACGCATAAGGGGATAAAGGGGAAGGAGTGTACCTTTACCTTAGACAGACACTCCTTGACCGACAAAATCATATTAAAGGGAATGAAATTTTATGGTTACCATGGAGTATATCCTGAAGAGCAGGCCAAAGGGCAATGCTTTGTTATTGATGCAGTAATGTATGTCGACCTTAGGGAGGCCGGTGTAACAGATGACCTTGAAAAAACGGTAGATTACTCTCAGGTCTATAACATTATTAAAGATATTACAGAAGGTAAAAGGTTTAAATTAATTGAGAGGCTTGCTGACGCAATATCCAGAGAAATCTTGTCAAAATATGAGATGGTGGAAGGAGTCAAAGTTACGGTAAAAAAACCTGATGCGCCGATTAACGGCGAATTTGAATGGGTGGGAGTTGAAACAGAGAGGTTCAGAAATGGCTGATAATGTTTACCTTGCCCTTGGTTCCAATATTAATGACAGGGAAAAAAACCTTAAGGACGCCGTAAATATGATTTTGCGGTTGCCTGCAACCGGTTTGAAGGCTGTTTCAAATATTTATGAAACGGAACCTGTAGGGTATTTGGAGCAGGATAGTTTTCTAAATGCAGTGATTTTGATTGAAACCGCACTTAGTCCCGTCCAATTGCTTGATGAGATTCAAAAAATTGAGAAAGACCTGAAAAGGACAAGGGAAATCAGATGGGGGCCCAGGACGATAGATATTGACATCCTGCTTTATGACAATCTGGATATTTGTTTGCCGCAATTGGAGATACCTCACCCCAGGATGTTTGAACGCGCATTTGTCCTTGTTCCTTTGAAGGACGTAATACCCGGTGGAAGGGTAAGGGGAATGCTTATTGACGAATTGTTGGAGAATTGTAATGACAGAGACGGAGTAAGGCTTTACAAGAATGATTGGTGGGAGTAGTGCTATGGTGGAGGTATACTATTATATTCCGACTGAGGACGTTGATTACGTTGTGGAATGTGGCCTGAAACTTTCCAGATGGTTTGACAGGGAAGTGGTAATTGAGGGAGAACTGAGAAAGTGCATGGCTGCCCTTTTGAATCCGAAAGATGATATTGAAAAATACAGATCCGAAAGTTTTACCTGTGTCAAGCTCGAGGTGGATGAGAAGCACTGTTTTGTGGCTGACGGTTACCTCTACCGGCTGGGGATGGACAACCCTCAGATAATGGAAATGTATTCTGCTACAATTGTTCCTGTCGATGGGTACATATTCGGCAAGTTCAGGCTTCCGGAATGTCTTGTAACCTGTACTGTCATTGCGGGACGGATAAGCGTATTGAATAAAAAACAGGATTCGCCTGTACTTTTTGACAATTCCGAAGAACTGTACATAAACAATATAATAGGAATCAACATGGAAGAGAACCCGGGTTTTAATGAAGCTCTCCTTTATTGCTTCTTCAACAAGCTTGCGGAGATTGACGCGGTTAAAAAGATTGAAGATTTTGGGAAAAAAGTTGCTCTATTTATTGAAAAAAAAGCCGGAAAGCCATATATTATCAAGATACCTGATTTTAATAATTTGACCGGAATATTATAATATATAAAAAAGCGCATATTTTTCCGGGATATCGGGAAACATGCGTGGAAATGAGGTTATATGAAAGACAGAATATTAATGGAACTAAAAGAGAATATGAACAAATTTGTTTCAGGTGAAAAACTAAGTGTTGAATTAGGCATTTCAAGGACTGCCATATGGAAACATATAAATGAACTGAGGAAAGAAGGATATGAAATACTGTCTTCCTCAAAAAAGGGCTATAAGCTTTGTTCAGTACCTGATATAATTAATCTTTATGAAATAAGCCATGGACTTGGCACTCAAACAATTGGCAGCGATATAAAGTATTTTGACGTTATTGACTCAACTAACAACTATGCAAAGAAAATCGCGCAGGAAGGCTGCAAAGAGGGAACCGTGGTCGTAGCGGATACCCAGACCCTTGGAAGGGGGAGACTCGGAAGATCCTGGGATTCTCCCGGAGGCAAGGGTATATGGTTGTCTGTAGTTTTAAGGCCGGAAATGCCTCCGTATGATGCCCAGATTATAACGCTTGCAGCTTCGGTTGCCGTAGTTCTGGCTATAAAAAACACAACAGGCATAGAGGCTCAAATAAAATGGCCTAATGACATACTGCTTGGCGGAAAAAAAGTGTGCGGCATATTAACAGAGATGAATTCGGAAATGGACAGAATTAATTATCTGGTGCTTGGCATAGGGATAAATATTAATCAGCAGAAAGAAGACTTTCCTGAGGAACTGTGGGATACGGCTACTTCAATAAGTTTGTATGCCAACGAAAATAATCTTCCTATGACAACACTTAGAAGAAGTGATATAATAAAAAATATGCTGCGTGAACTGGAAATAATATATAAAAAGGTCTGCACAGGCAAGACCGTAGATATTCTCGAGCAATGGAAAAGATATTCCGCTGTTTTGGACAGAAAAATAAGAGTTATTTATAAAAACAGTGAAATCATTGGCGTTGCCAGGGAGGTGACAAAGGACGCACGTCTTGTCGTGGACTGCGATGATGGCGTAACCCGTGAGATTATATCGGGTGAAGTATCCGTCAGGGGGTTGGATGGCAGTATTGCTTTACTGAATAAAACAAATAATAAATAACAGGTAGGTTGAGGTAGTATGGTAGTGGATTTTCATGTTCATTGTTTTCCGGACGAATTAGCGGAAAAAGCAATACCCGCGCTGGCAAAGTGCGCAGGCATACCCGCAAGGCTAAATGGAACAATAGATGATATAAAGAAGTCAATGAAACAGGCGAAAATAAATAAGTCTGTGGTGCTTTCAATTGCAACCAAGCCCACACAGACTGAAAAGATAAACAATTGGGCGGCTGAAATACAGGATGACAGTATAATTGCTTTTGGAAGCATACATCCTGACTATGAGGGGTGGAAGGAGGAAATTTGGAGAATAAAGGAACTGGGTTTAAAGGGGATAAAATTGCATCCTGATTACCAACAGTTTTTTGTTGATGAAGAAAGGATGTTCCCCATTTATGAATTGGCGTTCAGCCTGGATTTGATTATTCTTTTCCACGCCGGTGTTGATATAGGACTTCCAGCTCCATTTCACTGCACTCCGGACAGGCTTTTAAAAGTTGTCAAAGCCTTCCCGCAGGGCAAAATTGTGGCTGCACATATGGGTGGATACCGGTACTGGGATGAAGTGGAAGAGAAGCTGGTAGGAGAGAATCTATACTTTGATACTTCCTACAGCCTTGGCTGGCTTGATGAAGCGCAGGCGAAAAGAATAATGGAGAACCACGGTTTTGGGAAAATTCTTTTTGCGACTGATTCTCCATGGTGCGATCAAGCTGAGGAAATACTAAAGATAAAAAGCCTAAACCTTGGTTATGAGGCCGAAAAAGCAATTCTGGGCGGAAATGCGGAAAAGCTGCTTGGGATACGAAACAATTATCTGGAAAACCTGACTAAATACAATGAGGGGGTAGTTTTGTAGTGAAAAGACAAGAATACAGGCAAAAAGGCAACAACAGCAACAATGTTTTTGGCGGACGCGGGCGTCGAAATGCGCATTCGCAGCAAGCTTCACAGAGGGAGAATACCCCGGGCAAAGCGCAAGCCAGAAATGCCTTTTACAAGCAAAACCAATCAAATCAGCATTCCGAACAAAAATATAACAATAGGGCTAAAGCAGAAGAAACAGTTGAAGATATAAGGGAGGATATTGCAAGAATAGAAAAGGAAATAGAGCTGGAAATAAAAGAAATCAGAAGCCTGAAACTGTAATAGTACAGGGACTGGATAATGAAATAAACCGAAAACCTGTTTAATAAGCATGGAGGCCAGGTTATGATTCTTGCTATTGATGTAGGGAATACAATTACCATACTTGGGGTTTATGAAGGTGAAAAGCTGATAGCTTATTGGAGAATCGGGACTGATAAAGAAAGGACATCCGATGAAATCGGCATGCTCTTTATTAATTTATTTAACCATAAAAACCTGGATCCGGCTCAAATCAAGGATGTCATTATAGCATCAGTAGTTCCGCCGATTATGTATTCCCTGGAGCATGCAATCAGAAAGTATTTTAAAGTAGAACCAATGGTTGTCGGACCGGGTACAAAAACAGGCATTAATATCAAATATGAAACCCCAAGGGAAGTTGGGGCGGATAAAATAGTCAATGCAGTTGCAGCTTACGAAATCTACGGAGGTCCTCTAATAATTGTTGATTTTGGGACAGCTACGACCTTTTGTGCAATTTCTTCAAAAGGCGAATATTTGGGAGGAGCCATATGCCCGGGAATCAGAATTGCCGCTGAAGCCCTTTTTCAAAGAGCTGCCAAGCTTCCCAGGATTGATTTGGTCAAACCCGCCCGCATTATTGGGCGAAACGTTGTTGAAAGCATGCAGGCCGGGATTGTCCTGGGATATGTTGGACAGGTGGATTATATAGTCAACCGTATGAAGAGGGAAATGAAGGAAAGCAACATCAAAGTAATTGCAACCGGAGGCTTGGCAGAGCTTATAGGTAGGGAATCAAGCAGTATAGATATCATAAACAGTCTTTTAACATTGGAAGGTTTAAGAATAATATACGATAAAAACAAATAACATATTAACCTTTATTCAAATATTTGCATGAATGAATTTATATCGCTGAGATCACGGAACACATAGTCCGCGCAGCACTGGAGCAGCTGCTCCGCGGAATACGTGCCTGTGGCTACGCCAATTGTTCTTACGCCGATTTTTTTACCACATTCAATATCTATAGGCGTATCTCCTATTACATATATATTGTTTCGACCGAAATTAATATTAAAGGTTTTGTTTGATTTTTCTATTGCTTTTTCTATCAGTTGGGTTCTTTCAATTGCTTCATCGCCAAATCCCCCTGTGGGGAAAAATTTGTTCAGGTTATCAATGGACAGTTTTATTCTTGCGCCTCTTTCAATATTGCCTGTACCCAGCACATTGTAAAAGTTGCTGCGTTTCTCCAGCGCTTTAAGGAGTTCCTGCACGCCCGGCGCTGTTATGGAAGTTTTTATCTGACATGCATAGGAACCAAGTATCCGGGAGTACGTATCAAAAAATTTTATAGCTTCATTGCTCAAAAGGACTGAATCAGTTTGATCTGATGGTGGATAACTTTCACTTATGCCGTAATGTTCAAACACTTTTTTTAATAAGGGCAAATCCAGGGCTCCAGCCATATTCACATTGTCAAAAGCGTTATTTATACCGTATATTTCATAGAATGCCGCATTCAAGGCTTTTCTGCCCATGCCCATAAGGCGGATAAGCGTACCGTCTACATCCCAGATTAAAAGATAGCACATTTTTGTTCTCCTTGATTATATTTTTATTATCTTTTTTATCTCTATTTTTTTCTCTCTTTTCCATGTTTTCTCTATTATTTTATATGCAGCTCAATCCAATAATTGAATATTGGCTTTTATTGCGGATATCCATAGCTTTCAAAAAGCTCTTCAAGTTCTTTTTGGGCAACTTCAAGTGCTTCTTCAAATGTACGTTTTTTCTGGATGGTTTCATATACAGGCTTGCACATCAAGTATTCAATCCTGTTCTGAGGGATGACCTTTCCCCCGGGTTTATACGGACCTACCCTTACATTACAAGAATCATAAATATCGAGAAGAAGTGTAAGCCAGGGATAAAGTTTTTGCAGGTCATCATTCCTATAAAGATCAACTATTGGAGATTGTCCTTCCAAAATAGTGCAATACACGCATATTTCTTTCCCGCATGCCCAATTAATAAACTTCAGTGCCTCCTCCTTTTTCCTGCTATGAGGAGATATTCCCAGGCTCCATCCACCAAGAATAGGAGACCTGCCGGGTATTTGTTCGTATCCTATTTTTCCTACTATCTTGGACTTAAACCGGTTGTTTATTTCTGATATATAGACGGCATAACTTATTAGCATTGCCGTCTTTCCCGTGTAAAAATCATAGACGGTTTTTTCTATGCTGTAATTCAAAAAACCTGGATTTGTAAAATTAAGAGTATATAAAAAATTTTTTAAAGCCTTAATGTTTTTTTCGGAATTAATAACCACTTTGTTGTCCTTGTTAAATATCTCTCCTCCGTAAGCCCACAAACGTATTAACAATTCAGGCGCAAGCAATTCTGAATACGCTGCAGGTACTGATGTGCCGTATTCTACAGGAGAATCCGGATTATACGCTTTTGTAAAAAATTCAGCGACAGCATTAAATTCAAGCCACGTCCTTGGCGGACGGAGTTTTGTTTTGTATTTTTTCTCAAATTCTTCTCCCAGCTTTTTATCATTGAACAAATCCTTTCTGTAGAATAGAAGCTGAGGAGCATAGATAAAAGGCACACCATAATATTTTCCTTCAAATTCACTATAGTATTTTAGGCATCCGGGAAGATACATGTCTTTATTAAAACCGGGTGAGTTTATGAAACTTGATATATCTGCCAGGTAGCCGTTATAAGCAATATATGAAAGCCACGGTATATCAAACATGTAAACATCAAAAGGATTGTCATTGGTTTCAAAGTCAGCAATGATCTTGTCCAGTAAGAACCGCTGGTTCATGGTGCTGATTTTAACATCTACGCCCGTCTTTTCAATAAAGTGAGGAAGCAGGTTTTTTATAGCAGCGGCAAGGTTGCATTCCATCATTAAAACACTTATCTCACTTTTTTTCCCAGCAGCATGAAAATAGACGCTGTGTTTGTTGTTAAAAAGATCAAAGTCTCCTGACAATATTTTATCTTTCATAACTATTTTTTGCTTTTCAAACAAGACAGGCGAGTTTATGTTTTTGCTTAAAAGCAATGAAGCCTGCTCTCCCATATCAATGGCGGGTCTTGCTGTTCTAATGATGCCGGGATACCTTCCCTGCTTGTTCCAGTAATCCTGGTTCAGTGTTATTATTAACATGTCCTCCGGCACTTTTACTCTTCTTAAGTATGCTGCTTCAATAATACCTTTTGCTATTGATTCGGCTGAAGTTATAACAGCATCCGGATTCTTTTCAGCTATCAGCGATATTCCTAATCGAAAGGCATCTTCCTTGGACAGATTTGTTTGTAGTATCATATCGCTGTCTATTTTAAGATTGTGTTCAAGATAGGCACTCTTGTATCCTTCGATACATTCGCTTTCACAGGAATACTCCTCCGGACCAACAACAAGTGCTATACTGCGGTAATTGTTCTGTATGAGTTTTTCGGTGATTTTTTTAACCGCATTGTAATTGTCAAAACAGATGAAGTTGGTTTCCAGGTATTTTATTTGCCTGTCTATCACGACCAGGGGAATGTTCCTCTGTATAAAGCGCTGTTTAAAGAAATCAGTATTGTCAGGCTGACATGTAATGATAATTATACCGTTTACGTTCTTTTTCAGGAAATTATTAATTAACATTATTTCCTTGTCCGCTATCTCATCTGAAAATGCCACGTTAACAAAATAATTACTGCTTTGGAACACCTTTTCAATTCCTTTGAATATGTCAATGTAGTAAGCATCATTTAGATTTGGCAAAATAACTGCTACTTCATTCGATGCTTTGACTTTTAAATTTCTGGCGCTTGCATTTGGCAAATAGTTTAACTGGTCAATGGCTTCTTGTATTTTTTTGCTGGTTTCCGGTTTTACAGGCTTTGTTTTGTTTATGTAGTTTGATACGGTTGCTACGGAAACTTTTGCAAGTCTTGCTACATCCTTTATTGTTGCCATTTGTATTCCCCCCTGGTTACTGATGAAAATAAAAAAAGAAAACAAAATATACTAATTTTTTTATTATTATAAAACTATTGTTTTTAAATATCAACTAAAAAAAATTAAACGTTTAAATTTAAATTTAATAAGATATTTAATTATAAAAGAGAATCATCATGACATTGCAGGTTGTGCCAAGGAAGAGGTAAAAGTCTTGTATGAAAGAAGTTTGCCAACTCTTTTTTGAACAATTTCAGGGACTTTGTTGACAAAAAACAGCTTAGAGGGAAAACCATACAGTCCCTTGCCAGGGTTAGGCTGGATAAAACCATTGATCCTGAGACTGAAATGAAAAATATCAACCAGCATGAGTGCCAGCTTATTGAGTTGGCAAAAG
Source organism: Clostridiaceae bacterium (assembly GCA_012840535.1). Taxonomy (GTDB): domain Bacteria; phylum Bacillota; class Clostridia; order Acetivibrionales; family DUMB01; genus DULF01. Next base: position 988 of record DULF01000033.1, on the reverse strand, counting down.
TTCTTAACAGTAATCCCAGGATAATTGTTATGGATGAACCGACTTCGGCTCTTTCCAGCGAGGAAGTTCAGATGCTGTTTGATATTATCAGAGAGATTAAGAAAAAAGGCATGGCAATTATTTATATTTCCCATCATCTGCAGGAGGTTTTTGAAATAGCGGACAGGATTACTGTACTTAGGGACGGCAGAAAAATTGCTACGAGAAATTGTTGTGACATAACCAAGGAAGAATTAATAGAAATGATGGTTGGACAAAAAGTTAAGGAATTCTATAAACCGAAGGTATCACATGCCGGGGAAAAAATACTTGAAGTTAAAAACCTTACTCGTTATGGATTTATACATAATATATCCTTTGAACTGTATAAAGGAGAGATTTTAGGAGTTGTCGGACTTGCCGGTTCGGGAAGAACGGAACTGGGAAGATGTATTGCAGGAGCGGACAGAATAGATTACGGAGAAATTATACTGGACAATGAAAAGATAAAACCAGGAAGCATGGACAAGATGCTGGAAAAGGGAATAGCTTATTTAACTGAAAGCAGAAAATTGGAAGGATTGGCACTTAGGCTTACTAACAGGCAAAATATCCTTTCAACAATAATTCCAAGGTTGTCAAAAGGAGGGTTCTTCTTTCCTCATAAAGGTAGCAGCAGAGTCAGGGAACTTTACGAAGAATTAAACATATATCCTAATAATCCTGATGTTGAGACATCGAATTTGTCGGGAGGAAACCAGCAAAAAGTATTGCTTGCCAAATGGCTCATTACAAAGCCAAAGGTGCTGATACTGGACGAACCTACAAGAGGAGTGGATGTCGGGGCTAAGAAAAAAATCCATGAGACGATTAATGGTTTCGTGGTTGGAAAGATCAGGGTTAATTCAGTAATCTGGACCATGGCAATGAACTTCATTCTGGAAGGCCTTGTAAGATGGTCATACCGCGGAACGCAGATTTACCCGGACATGGCAACTGAGGAAACATA
>DULF01000032.1 GCA_012840535.1 Clostridiaceae bacterium | reverse complement strand
TTAAAAACCTTGGAAAAATAGCTGGGCTCATTAAACCCTACCATATATGCCACTTCATAACTTTTACAGGACACATCCCTCAATAACTGTTTTGCCTTTTCTATTCTGTATTCTGTAAGATACTCGACAAAACTCTTGCCGACTCCTTTTTTAAACAGACGGCTCAGATAGTCAGGATTCATATAAAGCTCATTCGCTATTGATATGAGCGATATCTGTTTTTGATAATCACGGCTGATGATCTTTTTAATATGGTTTACAATCCTGTTATTTGTATTGTCTTTCATATCCAGGATAATATCTATCACAATTGATATCCTGGCTTTGAACCAGTCTTTTAATTGCTCAAGTGTTTCAAACTGCGTTATTCTGTTATAGATGATTCTTCTTTCATCAAAAACTTCCTCTATGGATGCAGAAATATTCTTGTTGGATCTGGAGATGGCAAGAATTAGCTCTATACAAATCTTATAAACATATTCAGGTTGAATTAATTCAACACTTACAAATTCGTTAAATAATTGATCAATTATTTTAAACGCCTCATCCTTGTCACCTTGCTCAATGGAAGAAATAAGACGGGTCTCATATTCCTTGTAAAAATCCAGGCTTCCAGGTTTTGGTTCCGCAACTTTGGTGTATTTGACAACTGCATCCCTTCCGGCAAAAAAGCTTTTGTTGATTGCCAAAACAGCATTCCTGTATGATATGTGCAATTCCTTTATATTTCCTACAATATTCCCAATACCTACCCTTGCATGGTATCCTGCCTTGTGAAGCAAACCAATCATATCTTTGATTGTCGCTTCAATGTTTTTATCAAAAGCGTCCGGGCCAACCAACTCATTTGTATAAAAAACAATGACAAGATTTCCCGAATCATCCGCAGTTGTTATGAAATTGCATGGAAAACATGCGTCTTTAAAAACATTTTCCCTGATTTCAATGAGATTTCCAAGACGTTCTTCCAATATTGGACGCATCAACGATACGGCATATATGTTGCCTTCCGAGAATAACTCATTTTGGCGCAGGTTCTTTAATTCGCTCTCTATTTGCTCATATTTGTCGTTGAGCAGCATCTTTAAACAATTTTCTTCAATAGATTTGAAACCTTTCTGAATGATTATATTTTTTTTTTGCTCCTCATCCAGCTTTTCTTTTAATGCCTTAAACTTCTCCTTCAGCTCATCCAGTTTTGTGGGCTTCAGAATATAATTGAACGCTCCCAGTTCAATTGCTTTTTGGACATATTCAAAATGGTCATATCCGCTTAATATGATGAATTGAAAATTGTAGCCTTCCTCTCTGGCGCACTTCATCAGTTCAAGGCCATCCATTAAAGGCATCCTTATGTCTGCCAGCACTGCATCAGGACAGCCATTATTATGAATGAATGACAATGCTTCTATCCCGTTGCTGGCTTCTCCTATAATTTCAAAACCAAGCTCATTCCAGTCTACTACTGTCTTTAAACCCTCAAGTATTGTTTTCTCATCATCAACTATAAGCAGTTTATAATACATACTACACCACCCTGGTATTTATTCGCCGGCAATTAGCGGCAAATGTATCTCTATTACCGTACCTTCATTTTGCTCGCTGAAAATTTTCAAACCATACTCATCACCAAAATAAAGTTTTATTCGCTCATTGACATTTGTCAGGCCGATACTCTGTTGTTCCTTTGCATTTTCGCGCCGCTCAAGGTACCCTCGTACCGTTTCCAGCCTTTCCCTGCTCATGCCACGGCCATTATCAATTATGGAAATCTTAATAATATCGCTCAATAATTCTCCCCTGATTATTAAAATTCCTTTATCCGGTTTAAGTTCTAACCCATGATAAATTGCATTTTCAACGATCGGCTGCAAAATCAATTTCAAACATTTGTAAGAATAAATTCTGGGGTCAATATCCCATTCAACCTCAAATTTATTGCTGTATCTTTCCTTCTGTATTACGAGATAGCTCTTTACATGGTTTATCTCATCCTCAAAGGTGACAACCTCTCCGCCTCTGCTGATGCTTAATCTTAAAAGGGTAGCGAGCGCTGTAACCATATTGCTTACCGTATTTTGGCCTTTTGTGAGCATCATGGCCTTCCAGTTTATCGACTCAAGAGTATTATAAAGAAAATGTGGATTTATCTGGGCCTGAAGAGCATTCAATTCAGCTTCCTTTGCTCTTATTCCTTTCTTGTAATTGTCTTCCATAAACCATTTCAGCTTTGACACCATATTATTAAAGCCATCAGCAAGCCTTTGTATTTCATCCCCTGTCTTCACTTGCGCCCGTACATCCATATCTCCTTTCGAAACGGCTGATATTGCATTATTTAAATGTGTTACCTGCTTCAACACATGTGATATGAACAACAAAAACAGAGTAATAACAAGCGCAATATTAAATACCAACAGGATAACTGACATGGCTTTTATTTTATCAATGTCTTCAATTATACTCCTTACAGGAGCCTCACAAATCATAATCCAATCACTTGTGTCAAGCTTGATATATGTTAAGATATATTGCTTCGAATCTTTTTTAAATGGAAAAGTTCCTTTATTGTTTTTGCTTCCGTATATATATTTCAAATAGCTTTCTTCCATAATACCTGTTATTTTCGTTTTATCAGGATGGGATATGATTCGGCCTTTTGCGTCTATTATATAGATATTGCTGCCATCAATCATCTTAAGTTCGCTTCTGTATATGTTTTCAATAAAACCTTCGTTTAGTGAAAAAATCAGATATCCAATAGTATCAAAAAGGCGGACATCCGGCCAGTTATCCAGCGCTACAAACTTTTTGCCGAAATTGATTATATAAGTTCCGCAATCGTAGACAGCCGGAAAAAATACATTCGTGTTTGATTCATTATTCTTAATAACATCGAGTTGCTCTTCAAATTTTGTTTGTTTATAATTCGTGAAATAAATACAATCATTGCCCGCATCAAAAATGTTAATTCCAAGTTCGCCCGAATTAAGAATGGGTATTCTTTCAACGATCTGGTCAAGCTTTCTTTCTATTACCGCGTCATTAACTGTCCTCCCACTGATGCTTTCAACCAGATATTCATTTATTTGCTTTTCTGAAAATATATATTTAGCCACTTTATCATAACTTCGCAGCTTTGTTTCAAGTTTGTCTCCCAATTGTTGCATTCTGAACATGAAACTGTTTATTGAATGCTTTTCAATGGATTCATAAGACATTGAAGAAATCAGAAGGAATGCGGTAACAGTAGGAGTGATTATAATCAACGTGTAAATGGCCGTTATATAGTATTTGTTTCCTAAAATGCCGTTGAAGAAAGTTTTGGGCGTAGTTATCCTATGGATATCATCAATATTGCCTGAAGAAATCTTGCTTATTTCAATATCCATCTGATTGATCGGCTTTGTTATCCTGTAGGACAGAATGAAGGAAAACAAAACACATGAAGAAAGGCATAATAGTCCTATCAGCAATATATAGTTTCTGATCTGCTTCATTTCCTGAAGAGCATCGGCCAGGCTTACGCAACCGACCACTTTCCAGTTATTGTACTCTGAAGTTGTATATACAATCAAATATTTCGAGTTTAATATTTGCTTATTATAAAAACCATTGGCCTTGGAAAAATCATCCGTTAATATATTTCCGTACTTTTCCAGGTCAAATCCGTCGCTTTGGTAAACAATGCCACGATTATTATTTATAATCACATATTTAAGGTTTGTATCGGTAAAAACTTTAAAAAAATCCTTATTAAAAAAGATTTTCATTATACCGATTATTTCTCCGCTTTCAATATCGTATATTTTCTTCATAAACGTAAGGTATTTGATTTGCCCGGAGCTGTAATACTTTTCTCTGGCCGCTCCCCTGTCAAGCCATACAAATTCCCTGTCACCCAAAAGTTCATGCATATCTTTAAAAGAATCAGGATTGCTATACTCAAAAATTGTTCTGAGATTTAAATTTGACTCATACTTTTTTGAAATAATTTCAGCGTGCAATACCTCTTTATCTCTCTTTAAAATAAAATCCCCAAGAGCGTCATCTACATTTGATATCAATCTTTTTCTTTCTTCTTCGGCCAGCATGTCATAGTTATTTAAGATCTCCTGCGTATAGGGGGTGCCTGTTAATGTATCTATGTCATTGATCAGGTCCTTGGTCAGCAAGTCAAATTTTTCACTTATCATGGAAATCTGCGATAAGTTGGCGCTGCTGATGCTGTCAAATATATATCGGCTGCAAGTAAAATAAAATATAACGCTCGAGAGGGAAAAGCAAATCATTGAAACCATGATTGCATATAACGCAAATTTATTGGATAAAGCAAGTTTCAACTTATTTGCACACCCCCCTGGAGTTTACATAACGCAGTAAAATATGACCCTAGAGCAAGTATATCATACCATATATACCTGCTCAAGAGTCATTGTCTTTTAACCCCCGTCTTACTGGCGGTAATTATTGGACAATTCAATTTCTTTATCTTTTGCAGTGCAAATTACATCAAAAAGCATTATAGTACACTTATCCAAAATTATTATTAAATAATTCAGTTATAAAGTAAATGAATATTCCTTACATTTGATGTATATAACCGACGTCCTGACCATAACCGGTTTACATTGTTTGAGAATATCTGTACAATATTAACTATATGTGTTAAAAAAGTGTTGTGTAGTTTGAAAATTCGAAAAGAGCTGTCATAAACAGGGGGAATAGTAAAATGCTAAAAATCGGGATTATTGGTGCGGGAATTATTTCAAAAAGCCACATATCCGCAATACGGAAAAACTCTAAGGTAAAACTTGAGTCAATCGCTGACATTAACAGGGAAAAAGCCGATAAAATAGCCAATCAGTATGAAATTACACCATATTATGACTATAAGGATATGGTACAGAATGAAAATCTGGATGCGGTCATTATTAACCTTCCCCACTTTTTACATAAGGAATGCTCGATATATTGCATGGAAAAAGGGTTGCATTGCCTGGTTGAAAAACCTATGGCGACCAGTTCAAAAGATTGCGACGATATGATCAGGTCTGCTGAATATAACGGCGTAAAGTTAATGATAGGTCATGTGCAGAGATACTTTTCCGAAAACATTAAGGCAAAGGAAATAATACAATCGGGAGAATTGGGCAAAATAGCGTTTATCGTTGACATCAGAAACGGATTGTACATTACTCCACAAAGACCTGCCTGGTATCTGCAAAAGCAGCTTTCGGGCGGAGGGATAATGATGAATTTAGGCGCGCATTCCATGGATAAAATTATCTGGTTGACAGATAGCAACATAAAAAGTATAGCAGGAAAAGTGGGAAGTTTTAATCAACAGTATGATATTGAGGAATATGCCCAGGCGTTTGTTGAATTGGAAAATGGCGTATCAGCCTCAATAAATTTATCGGGTTGTGCCAGTTTTCCTGTAAACGAAACACGGATTTATTTGTCTGAAGGAGAAATATTGATCCGTACTGGTATTGGATTGTGGGTCAGCAAAGGCAGTGAATATGAAAAGGTTGACATACAAAGCAAAACAGATATATTTGAATTGCAATTAAATGATTTTGTAAGCAGTATAATTGATCACAAGGATTCGCCTATACCAGGCATATACGGCAAAAGAATCATCAGCGCAATTGAACAAGTGTACCAAAGTATAAAAGAAGTATAATAGCAAAGCCAAGCATAAAAGCAAAACCGGTAGAAAATCACGTTTGATCTTCTACCGGTAAAATATGCTGTTTTTTTCAATTTAGTTTTGCTTAAGCCACTGACGTAAGCCGACTTAAGCGCTCCGATTACATATGTCTCTTAGTACATTCCGCCGCCCATTCCTCCGCCGGCAGGCATTGGAGGTTCTTTCTCAGGCTTGTCTGCCACAATGCTTTCAGTAGTAAGAAGCATGGAAGCTATCGAAGCAGCGTTCTGGAGTGCAGTTCTTGTCACTTTTGCCGGGTCTACAATACCTGCCTCGATCATATTTACATATTGTTCACTGAGGACATCGAATCCGATTCCAATTTCGCTGTTCTTTACCTTATCTACTATTATGGAACCATCAAGGCCTGCATTGGCAGCTATCTGCCTGATAGGCTCTTCAAGAGCTCTCAGAACTATGTTAACACCTGTTCTTTCATCTCCTGAAACTTCATTAAGGAGTTTTTCAACTTTGCTCATAACGTTAATGTAAGCAGTTCCTCCGCCTGATACAATACCTTCTTCAACAGCGGCTCTTGTTGCAGCCAGGGCGTCTTCTATCCTTAATTTCTTTTCCTTCATTTCAGTCTCAGTTGCTGCACCAACCTGAATTACAGCAACACCGCCGGAAAGTTTTGCAAGTCTTTCCTGTAATTTCTCCCTGTCAAAATCAGAAGTGGTTTCTTCTATCTGTGCCTTGATTGAAGCTATTCTCTTCTTAATCTCTTCAGTCTTTCCTGCACCGTCAACAATGATCGTGTTTTCTTTCTGGACTATTACCTGTCTTGCTTTACCAAGCTGTGATAACTTCGCTTCTTTAATATCGAGGCCTAGTTCATCGCTAATAACTTCTCCGCCTGTAAGGATTGCGATGTCCTGGAGCATTGCCTTTCTTCTGTCGCCGAATCCGGGAGCTTTAACCGCTACGCAAGTAAATGTCCCTCTTAACTTGTTAACAACAAGTGTAGCAAGAGCCTCACCTTCAACGTCTTCTGCAATTATAAGCAGCTTCCTGCCCTGTTGCACAATCTGCTCAAGTATGGGGAGTATATCCTGTACATTGCTTAATTTTTTATCTGTAATCAAAATGTAAGGATCTTCAAGTACTGCTTCCATTTTTTCAGTGTCTGTTACCATGTAGGATGAAATATAACCTCTGTCAAACTGCATACCTTCAACAAATTCCAGGCTTGTTCCCATTGTCTTTGACTCTTCAACGGTGATGACGCCGTCATTGGTTACCTTTTCCATAGCATCGGCAATAAGGTTTCCAATGGTTTCGTCATTCGCGGATATTGAAGCGACCCTTGCTATGTCCTCTCTTCCTTTAACTTTCTGGCTAATTTCTTTAATTCCTTCTACAGCAGCGTCAACAGCCTTTGCAATACCTTTTTTCAGAATCATCGGGTTAGCTCCGGCTGCTACATTCTTCAACCCTTCCCTGATTATTGCCTGAGCAAGAAGTGTAGCTGTGGTAGTACCGTCACCTGCTACATCGTTTGTCTTGGTTGCGACTTCCTTAACAAGCTGCGCTCCCATATTTTCAAATCTGTCTTCCAGCTCGATTTCCTTGGCGATTGTAACGCCGTCATTTGTAATCATAGGTGAACCGAATTTTTTATCAAGTACTACATTTCTTCCTTTTGGCCCTAATGTAATCTTCACAGTGTCTGCCAACTTATTAACGCCTCTTTCAAACGCGCGTCTAGCGTCTTCACTAAACATAATTTCTTTTGCCATAACTAATCCTCCTTAACGAATTCCAATAATATATCCTAAAATATTAATTACTATTATTCTGACGTAAATGGGATTTTAATATAAAACAGGTTTTAATTTGGTGATATTAAGCAGTTATAAAACCGTTATTCAACAATTGCAAGAATATCGCTTTGCTTAAGAATAGTATACTCCTGATTGTCAAGTTTTACCTCTGTTCCGGCATACTTGCTGATAAGTACTTTGTCTCCGACTTTAACTTCCATTTTGATTTCTTTTCCGTCTACCATCCCACCCGGACCTACTGCAACAACTTCAGCAATCTGTGGTTTTTCCTTCGCGCTTCCGGGCAGAACGATTCCGCTCTTTGTGGTTTCTTCGGTTTCTAACATCTTGATAACAACTCTTTCACCTAATGGCTTTATTTTCATAATGGTACCTCCTGTCGAATTTTTTGCATTTTATTAGCACTCACTTGAATTGAGTGCTAATTACACTAATAATATATATAATAACCAATTTTTAATCAAATATGTGTTTTTTCTAAAAATTACGGTTTTATGGCAATTTTCTCAACTTTTCTAACAAAATAAAGAAATTTCTTCGATTTGCTTTATATTTCAAAATTAAAAATTTATAATTTAAAGTATTTTAACTTGCTTGATATTGAAGATACTGAAACATTATACTTTTCGGCCAGCTTTTTTATCGAAACTCTTATTAGATTTCTGCAGCAGTAAACGTACTCCAAGACAGCAGCCCACACCTCTACTTTGGCTATCCGTGGTATTTCACCAGGAGAAAGCCTGTTGATAAAGTTTATCCAAATCTTCTTAAGATCATTTATATAGGAAGACTTGTAAACAGGCTCCCTATAGTTTTCAGCACATTCTATAACCGCTCCCCATTCATCCTTCCATACAGGAGCAAACCGGCAGGAATTCATAGGTTCTTCCTCAGTTAAGTTGCCATCATGCCTGTTATTGCTGAATTCTTTTATTCTTCTCTCTATTACTTCAATTATTGACGTCTTCAAATTATAATCAGTATTTACGTCTTTCATTATCACTTTAAGAAATTTCTTAAGGTCATAAAGGAACTGGCCCTCATCCTGAATTACCAATCCGGCCAGGATTTCCAGCTGTTTTTTATATTGTTCAATGTACTTTCCCCGTGCATAAAACAACGCAAGGCTTGAATTCGCCAGCAGATTATTGGGATCTAATTTAATTACACTGGAAGCCAGGCTCACAGCCCTGTCAATATTGCCTGATAAAAAGCAGGCAATCGCCAGGTCATTCCTCGGCCCTACAAGACACGGCTCAAATTCCACCGCTTTTTCAAATTTCTGGCAGGCCTCGTTATATAAACCTTCATCCAATAGTTTTCTTCCTTCGTTGGCAAGCCTTGTAACGGTCTTTTCCCTCTGCCTGCTTGTTCCCTCTTCGCTATCATACAACTGTAGATAATATAAAATATCATATGCTTCGTCCACAAACTCGCCGTTAATATCAAGCTGTATATATTTCTCAAGGTATTCCCTGGCTTTTTTTAAATTTCCGAGTTCAAAGTAATTGCAGGCTATTCCGAAATAACACTCTGCAAGCGTAGGGTCAATTTCCCTTATTATTTCTTTTAAAATTTTATTTGATTTTCTGGTTTCTTTTAATTCAGAAAGGATGCACGCAAGATTAAACTGGTAATCAGCATTGAACGGCTCATCTTTAGCGGCTTTTTCAAAAAACCTTTTTGCGTCGTAAAACCTATGCTTTTCAGCATACCGCAGGCCGACTCTGAAATAAACATCGGGATCGCGTCTGTACCTGACAATATTGTTAATATCCTTATCCAAAAACTTCACCACCAGCTATCCGTTCTTTACCAACTATCTCCTGCTTTTAAGCTCATCATATATTTCATCCAGTTTCAGGCCCCGTTCAACAAGCAACACAAGTATATGGTAAATTAAATCCGCAACTTCGTATCTTATTTCGTCCTTCGATTTATTTTTTGCAGCAATTATTACTTCGGAAGTTTCTTCCCCTACTTTTTTCAGTATCTTGTCCAGGCCTTTTTCAAACAGGTAATTGGTGTAAGACCCTTCCTTGGGATTTATTGTCCTGTCTAAAATAACATTGTACACTTCCTGAAGAATCTGTGCCTTGTCATTATATACCTTATCAGGGTCAAATACAATACCTGAATTCTCTTTAATGCCATCCCCTGTGATATCCCTGTAAAAGCATGAACGGTGCCCTGTATGGCAGGCAGCTTCTTTTTGTTCCACTTTAAGCAGCAGAGTATCGCTGTCACAGTCAATGGAAACAGACTTGATATACTGGACATGTCCGGATGTTTCACCTTTCATCCAGAGCTTGTTTCTGCTTCTGCTCCAATAATGGGCAATGCCCGTTTCCATGGATTTTTCAAAAGCTTCCCTGTTCATATATGCCATCATCAGTACTTCATTGTTCGTGTAATCCTGAACAATTACAGGCACAAGGCCGTCCTGGCCGAATTTTATTTCATCAATAAATTTATCCATAACCTTTCTTCACCTCTAACCCCTAACTTCTCACCTCTTACCTCTTACCCCTAACCTCTCACCCAAGTTTATAGCCTTACTTCAATGCCTCTGTCTTTTAAATATCTTTTCAATTCCATAATTTCTATTTCCCTGAAATGAAACAATGATGCTGCAAGTACCGCATCAGCCTTTCCTTCTGTCAGCGCCTCATAGAAATGCTCCATCGTACCTGCACCTCCGGAAGCTATGACAGGTATTTTTACAGCATCTGAGACCATTTTTGTCAGCTCTATATCATAACCTTCTTTTGTTCCGTCTCGATCCATACTTGTTAAAAGGATTTCTCCTGCGCCTAATCTTTCCGCCTCTGTTGCCCATTCCAGCACATCCCTGCCTGTATTGACCCTGCCTCCATTTATGTAAACTTCCCATCCTTCTCCTTCTGTTCTTCTTTTTGCGTCAATTGCAACCACAACGCACTGGCTGCCAAAACGCATTGCAGCTTCGGAAATCAGATCAGGCCTTTTTATTGCGGCGGTGTTTATTGATATTTTATCAGCGCCTGCTTTCAATATTCTTCTGAAGTCTTCCACTGTCCTTATTCCCCCTCCTACGGTAAGGGGAATGAATACCTGCTCCGCAACCCTGCTGACAACGTCAACCATAATATCCCTTGCATCCGAAGAAGCGGTTATGTCGAGAAATGTCAGCTCATCTGCCCCTGCTTTATCATAATATGCGGCAATTTCAACGGGATCCCCCGCATCACGTATATTTACAAAGTTTACACCCTTCACCACCCTGCCGGCATGCACATCCAGGCAAGGTATTATCCGTTTGGTCAGCATATTAACACCTCCGGCTTTTACTTGGCTATTTCAAGCGCCTGCTTCAAGTCAACATTTCCGGTATACAGTGCTTTTCCAATTATAACCCCTGATACACCGGTATTCTTCAAGTTTCTTATATCGTCAATCCGGCCTACCCCACCGGAAGCTATAACGTCAATATCAACTGCCCTCACCATTTCTTCCATAGCCTTCAAGTTCGGGCCTGACAGCATTCCATCCCTTGAAATATCGGTATAAATAATGGTCTTCGCGCCAAGGCTCTGCATCTTCCTGGCAAACTCTACAGCGGTAAACCCGCTTGTTCTTTCCCAGCCTTCTATTGCCACCATTCCGTCTCTTGCGTCTATACCGATTACAATCCTGTCGCCGTATTTTTCAAGCAGTGCTTTTACCAACTCCTGATCTTTGATTGCAGACGTGCCCAAAATGACACGCTTTATTCCATTGCTCAATGCAGCTTCAACTTTGTCAATTGACCTGATACCTCCACCCGTCTGCACCGGAATGGAAACTCTTGACGCAATTTCGCTTATGGTCCTGGCGTTCCTGGGCTCTCCAGTTCTGGCTCCGTCAAGATCAACAACGTGAAGGTACTGTGCTCCGTGCCGTTCCCATTTAAGAGCCACTTCAACCGGATCATCGGAATAAACAGTTTCGTCATCAAACCTGCCTTGCACCAGCCGGACGCATTTTCCGCCCTTTATATCAATTGCCGGATAAATGATCATTTAAATCCTCCTGTTTTATGAAAAGATCAACCCAGTTTTTCAGTATCGTAAGCCCAACGTTTCCGCTCTTCTCAGGATGAAACTGAGAGGCAAAAACGTTTTTGCAATACACCGCGGCATCAAAATCAATCCCATAGTTTGAAACGGCTGCCACTATATCTTTATCAGCAGCTTTCAGGTAGTATGAATGGACAAAATACACATAAGGATTATTTTCTAAACCGCTGAATACCGGACAGTCGTCTCTGATTTTTAATGAATTCCAGCCCATATGCGGAACCTTAAGTTTCATGTTGAGAGGAAATTGCCTGACCGTCCCTTTAAACACGCCAAGACCAGGGACTTTGTCTCCCCCCTCCTCACTGTATTCGAACAGGAGTTGCATGCCAAGGCATATTCCAAGAAATGGTTTCCCATCCTCAATCATTTTCTTGACAAGGTCAGCCATTCCAGCTCTTTTCAAGCTCTCCACGGCATCCAGGTAAGCGCCCACTCCCGGCAATACAACACCGTCAGAATCCAATATAAGATCTTTGTCTTTTGTTATGACCGCTTCACTTCCGATAAAATGAAAAGCTTTCTGGACACTTGCAAGATTGCCGACACCATAATCTATAATAGATATCATATCTCTACCTGCTTCTTTATATTAATTTCCGTCCTGTTATGCGCTCATACGCCTCAATATACTTCGCTTCCGTTTTTGCAACCACGTCTTCCGGAAGCTCGGGAGCAGGAGGCGTTTTGTCCCATCCTATGGACTCAAGATACTCCCTTACAAATTGCTTGTCGAAGCTTTTCTGAGGCCTGCCCGGTTCGTACTCAGCCATATCCCAGTACCTTGACGAATCAGGCGTAAACAACTCATCAGCTACAATGAGTTTCCCGTCAATCATTCCGAATTCAAACTTTGTATCTGCCAGAATAAGCCCTTTGCTTTCCGCATATTCGCTTGCCTTCTTATATAGTGCCATGCTCGTATCCCTCAGTTTGTTTGCGAGCTCCGCTCCTATCCTGTTAACCAGTTCTTCAAAGGTTACACTTTCATCATGCCCTTCTGTAGCCTTGGTTGTAGGCGTAAATATGGGTTCAGGCAGCTTGTCAGCCTGTTTAAGCCCCGCAGGAAGCTTAACTCCGCATATGCTGCCACTCTTCATATATTCCTTCAGTCCGGAACCTTCAAGATAACCTCTCACTATACATTCAGCTTCAACCATTTTTACTTTCTTTACCAGCATTGACCTGCCCTGAAGTTCCTCCCTGAATTGGGAAAGCCCCTCGGGGTACTGGCTTACATCAGTGGTTATCATGTGGTTGTCTACAATGTCCTTCGTATAATTGAACCAGAATTCCGAAATACTGTTGAGAACTTTTCCCTTGTTGGGAATAAGATTCGGAAAAACCACATCAAATGCCGATATCCTGTCAGTTACAACTATTAAAAGCTTGTCTCCCAAGTCATACACGTTTCTGACCTTTCCTTTAATGAATAAAGGTAACTTGATAAAATCAGTATCGTTGATAAGTTTTGCCATAGCCTACCTCCCAAAATAATTAATCTGTTTTTTATAATACTTGTTATAATACTGCTTATAATATTCAGTATAGCACTCCCTTTGTGGACATCACTCCGTCAATTCTGTCATCAATTCTTGCCGCTTCGTCAAGAGCCCTTCCAAATGCTTTGAAAACGGCTTCTATCATGTGGTGGGTGTTTTTACCGTATAAAACTTTGATGTGGAGATTCATTCCCGCGTTATAGGCAACGGCTCTGAAAAATTCTTCCATAAGCTCGGTATCCATATCCCCTACCCTGCTGTTTTCAAACCGGGCGTCAAAAACCAGAAAAGGCCTGCCGCTTAAGTCCAGCGCTACCATGGCCAGTGCCTCATCCATGGGAACAAATGAAGTACCGTACCTCTTAATGGATTTTTTGTCTCCAAGGGCTTCCTTTATTGCCTGCCCCAATACAATACCCACATCTTCTACAGTATGGTGGGCATCCACATCAAGGTCTCCTTTTGATTGAACCTCCATATCGAATAATCCGTGTTTTGCAAAAAGGTCCAACATGTGGTTAAAAAAACCTATGCCCGTATTGACATTGGCATTTCCGCTGCCATCCACACAAAAACTTAAATTTATGTCAGTCTCATTTGTCTTTCTGCTTATTTCCGATTTTCTGGCCATTATTTATCCCACCTTGACTTAACATGTTTTCAATTATATCAAAAAATATTTTAAGTGAAAATTCCTTTACACTACTCCCTGACAATATTTTTTATGACACGTAGGAATATATCCATTTCGCTGTCCGTACCGATGCTTACCCTTAAAAAATTATCTATTCCCGGTTTGTTGAAATGCCTTACAAGTATGCCCTGTTCCCTTAACTTTTGGAAAATGTCATACGCATAAACCTTCGGGTGCCTGATAAATATGAAATTGGCAAGTGAATCCACAACTTCAAATCCTATGCCGGTAAGCTCCCTTGAAACCCTCTCCCTGGTCCTTATCACTTTTTCCCTTGTTTTCCTGAAATATGTCTCATCCTTTATGGCTTCTATGGCGCTCACAATGGCAAGGCGGTCAAGTGTGTAGGAGTTAAAGGAATTCTTTACCCTGTCGAGACCTTCTATAAGTCCCCTGTCCCCTAACGCGAACCCTACCCTCAATCCTGCCAGGGAACGCGATTTTGACAGTGTTTGCACAACCAGGAGATTAGGATATTCATTAACAAGTTTTACTGAAGATTCCCCTCCGAAATCTATATAGGCTTCATCTATTAAAACCACGCTTTTCGTGTTGCGCTCAAGTATCTGCCTTATTAATGAAACATCCAAATATTTTCCGGTAGGTGCATTGGGATTTGCAATAATGATTCCTCCGTTTTTCTGAAAAAAGCTTTCCACCGGTATGGAAAAATTTTCATCAAGGGGCACGGTTTTGTAATTAATGCCATATAACCCGCAGTATACAGGATAAAAGCTGTATGTAATATCCGGAAACAGAATCGAGTTTCCCGGGTTGAAAAAGGTCAGAAACGCAAATGCCAGTATTTCATCCGATCC
Organism: Clostridiaceae bacterium; assembly: GCA_012840535.1. GTDB lineage: Bacteria > Bacillota > Clostridia > Acetivibrionales > DUMB01 > DULF01. The sequence continues at coordinate 3,736 of DULF01000032.1, read as the reverse complement.
GTTTCCCACAAATACCTGCCCTTTTTCAAGGCCGAAATATTGCGCAATGTACTCTTTCAGGCTATTACAGTCCGGATCAGGATAAAGCCTTAAGCGATCATCCGCCGCGTTCTTTATAGCTTCCAATACCTTGGGCGACGGAGGATAAGGATTTTCATTTGTATTTAATTTAATATATTTCCTGTCCTGGGGCTGTTCCCCGGGAACATAGGGTTCAAGCCTTTTTGCTGTATCACTCCAGTATATGTTCAAGTGCGCAGCCTCCTTTGTCCGCTATTCAAACCTGATGCTTACCGCATTGGCATGAGCCGTAAGCCCTTCGGCTTTAGCAAAAAGTATGACATCTTCCGCCACATGCCTAAGCGCCTTCCTCGTATAGGAAATCACGCTTGATTTTTTAACAAAGTCTCCCACATTAAGAGGTGAAAAGAATTTTGCAGTACCGCTTGTGGGCAAAACATGGTTTGGTCCGGCAAAATAGTCTCCAAGCGGCTCAGGCGCATAATGTCCGAGAAAAATGGCACCGGCGTTTTTTATGTCACCAAGAAGATTGAAAGGTTCATTTACACATAGTTCCAAATGTTCAGGCGCAATCATATTTGCAATTTCTACGGCTCTCCTGATATTTTCAACAACAATGGCTGCCCCGTAGTTTTCAAGAGACTTAATGATAATGTCCTTTCTTGACAACTTCTGAACCTGCCGCTCTATTTCCTTTTGTACTTTTTTGGCGAACTCCCCGGATACGGTAACCAGTATCGAGGATGCCATAGTGTCATGCTCTGCCTGTGACAGCAAATCTGCCGCAACATATGACGCATTGGCCGATTCATCAGCTATAACAAGTATTTCGCTGGGTCCGGCAACCATGTCTATGTCACACATGCCAAACACCATTCTTTTAGCAGTTGCCACATAGATATTCCCCGGTCCCACTATTTTATCCACTTTTGGAATGCTTTCAGTCCCAACAGCCATTGCCGCAACAGCCTGTGCGCCTCCTACCTTGAATATTTCATCCACTCCTGCCTCGCATGCCGCCACAAGTATAACCGGATTGACACTCCCATCCTTCGATGGGGGCGTTGCCATAATTATTCTTTCAACTCCCGCCACCCTGGCAGGAATAACATTCATAAGCACTGAAGAAGGAAGAGGCGCGGTTCCTCCGGGGACATATACGCCCACTGTTTCAAGAGGCCTGTACATCTGGCCAAGTATTATTCCTTCGCTTTCAGTGCTGAACCAGGAGTTTTCCTTCTGTTTCGAATGGAACTTCTCGATATTCTCCTTTGCCCTTCTTATAACCTCTACAAGTTTACTGTCCACTTTACCGTATGCATCTGACAGTTCTTTTTCAGTTACTTTCACCGATTCACGCGGGATTTCAACTCCGTCAAAAAGCCTGGTATACTCTTTCAGCGCAGAATCGCCGTTCTTTTTGACGTTCTCTATAATTTCCCTGACAATTTCCGCTACATTAGCCCTGTCTTCTTTGCTTCTTTCAAGAAGCTTTTCAAGAAACTGCCTGCCTTCATCATTATCCCCATATATTAACTTAAGCACTGTCTGTCACCTCTCTCCGAGTTGGCCGCGCAAGCCGTCAATTATTTTGTTTATCCTGTCGCTTTTCATTTTCATGCTTACCCTGTTGACAACCAGCCTTGCGCTTATGTCGGCAATGGTGTCAAGGATTACAAGGCCGTTTTCCTTTAATGTCCTGCCGCTTTCGACTATATCAACAATCACTTCGGAAAGGCCTACCAGCGGAGCAAGCTCTACTGAACCATTCAGCTTTATTACTTCAACAGATTCCTTCCTTTTATACTGGAAGTATTCCCTCGCAACCCTGGGATATTTTGTAGCCACCCTTTTGTTATTCAGCTGGTCAAGTCTCCCCTGAAGCTCCTTGGGCCCTGCCAGCACCATCCTGCACGCTGCAAAACCGAGATTGAGCACTTCATAAAGGTTCCTGCCTTCCTCCATAAGGGTGTCCTTCCCTACAATTCCCATGTCAGCCGCTCCGTACTCTACATATGTCGGAACGTCTGCCGGCTTTACAAGAAAAAACTTTACCTTATTTGTTTCATCAAACAGTATAAGTTTTCGCGATGAGTTTTTAAATTCCGAACAATCGAGGCCGACTTTTTCGAACAACTCTATGGACAAATCTGCAAGCCTTCCTTTTGAAAGGGCTATGGTCAAATACTCCATAACAGAACCTCCTGTGTATTAATCAACTTCTGCAAACCCAAGAAACATGAATTTGCTGTATATCACTTTCCTGTATATCATTTTCGTTCAAGCAATTCTTTGATACTTGTTCTGTTTACTTCCCCTGTCTTTAAATTCAACAGCTCTATATCCTCGTTGTTTTTTACATGAATAATTCCGCCTATCCCCTTGTAAACCGCATACTCCTTGCATTTTTTCATGCACCTGCCGCCAATGTAAAGCTCAATTATCATTCCCTGGTTTCTTAATTCTTCGCATAACTTGAAGGCAAGTTTTCTACCTTCCCTTTCACAGTAAACAAGGCTTTCAATATACGGCTTTTCCGCCTCGATCTTTTGACGCTCCAGCGCAGTCATAACCATATTTATTCCCAATGAAAAACCAGTTGCAGGACAACTCCTTCCAAAACTGCCCACCAGGTTGTCATACCTGCCCCCGCTCAGGATTGGAAATCCCAACCCGTAAGTAAACCCTCTAAAAATTATTCCCGTATAATAATTAAGACTCTGTACCATACCAAGGTCTATAGAAATATATTTATCCAGGTCATAGTCATACAGTATTTCAAGCACGCTTCTAAGATTTTTGAGGGAATTCAGTGAGCGCCCATTTGTAGTAATGCTCTCAGCCTTATCAATAATATCAACAGAGCCAAACAGTTTTGGGAGCTCTAAAATAAGTTCTTTCAAGCTTCCGGAAATTCCACGGTTTTCAACGAACTCTTCAATGCTTAAAAAATCCTTCCGGTCAATAAGTATTCTTATCTGCTCCGCATCCTGCTCTGAAAGCCCTGTTTCTTCCATCAGCCCTTTGAAGAAATCAACCTGGCCTATATCAATTTGAAAATTATCCAATCCGCATTCCTTTACAGCCCTGATAGCTGTAGCGATAACCTCCGCATCAGACTCGGGAGTTGCGGCCCCTAAAATTTCAACACCTGCCTGGGTGAATTCCTTTTGTTTTCCACCGCCGAATTCATTATACCTGAACATATTGGCAATATATGAAAACCTTAGCGGGTACTGTACCTCTTTGTATTTTGTAGCCATAATCCGTGCAATCGGCACCGTCGCATCCGACCTTAAAACCAATATGCGTCCTTGCTGGTCGAAAAATTTAAACATCATTTCCTGAGGCGTAAGGTCAGGTTCGGCGGCAAAAGTGTCATAAAATTCTATGGTAGGAGTCTCAACCTCGTAATAGCCATATCTTCTGAAAAGGTTTCTTACCTTGTTTTCAAGATTCCTTTTAAGATAGCAATCTTCAAATAATATATCCTGGACCCCTTCAGGCGTGTATATTTTCCACTTTGCCATACCTTTTGACCTCCACTTTACCAATTTATCACGCTAAAGTTATAAATTGTTGAATTAAGTTCAATTATACGGCAGGTATTTATTCTTGTCAATAGAAAATGCAATTGCATCCCTGATGAATGATTTTTCGCGCTTTATTTTACATAAAAAAATTGGAGTAGCTTCAGCTACCCCAACACTTTTAC
>DULF01000006.1 GCA_012840535.1 Clostridiaceae bacterium | reverse complement strand
TTTTCTGCTGCTCGGTTTACCTTTTACTGTCCTATGTTTTATGTTTTATTATTCCAAAAATTTAAATAAGTATAATAATTCTTTTTAATCTTAAACTCATTATTAAAAACAATGAGCGGACTGCTCCGCTCATCTTTTAGTATCTTAAGTTTAGCTTTTCAATAATTGCCCTGTACCTTTCAATATCTTTCTTTTCAAGGTAGTTTAATAATCCCCTTCTCTGGCCTACCATCTTTAAAAGGCCTCTTCTTGAATGATGATCTTTTTTGTGGATCTTCAAGTGTTCATTTAAATGGTTGATTCTTTCTGTAAGCAATGCAATCTGCACTTCCGGTGAACCCGTGTCTTTCTCATGTAATCTGTAAGTGTTAATAATTTCTTGTTTTCGTTCTTTTTGCATATTTCCGCCTCCTTTTTATAATCGCCATTAGCCAGGAAAACGGTCGGAGTCTTCCGTAAACCTAGCAAATGGTTAAAACTGCGCTTTAGGTATTCTAACATATTATCTATAAAATGTAAACATTTAATTTTTCATATTCATTCAGCGCTTGCTTTACTTATTTTGTAAATATCCTCTCTTCTATGTTTTAACAGTGGAAGCTCCGTGCGGATTCTTTCTACCGTATCCAGGTCAATTTGAGCATAAATAATTTCTTCATGAATTCCTGCTTTTGCAATTATGCTTCCCCATGGGTCACAAACCATTGAGTTTCCATATGCAACATATGATGCCTTTTCATTTCTGGCTGGTGAAATTAATGCAACATACACCTGATTGTCAAGGGCCCTCGTGCGTCCAAGTATCTCCCAATGCGCAGGACCTGTAGTCATATTGAATGCTCCGGGAACCACTATAAACTTTGCTCCTTCCAATGCCATGAGGCGTGAAAGCTCTGGGAACCGGATATCGTAGCATATGGCTATTCCGATTCTGCAGAATTCTGTATCTATAACTGTTATTTGATCCCCAGCTGTTAACGTCTCAGATTCTTTAAATACTATCTTTCCGGGTATATCTATATCAAACAGGTGCAGTTTTCTGTGCCTTCCTATAATACTTCCATTTTTATCAAAAACAAAACAGGTGTTATATATTTTTCCTGAACTCTTTTCAGGTATAGAACCTGCAATAACATATACGCCAAAACGTGAAGCGGCATCGGAAATTACATTTAAGGTCCGGCTGTTTTCAGCTTCTTCCACATATTCAGGGAACAAGCTGCTATTGTACGGGCAAATGAACATTTCCGGCAATGATACAATATCAGCCCCGTTGCCGGCTGCTGTTTCAATTGCATTTACAGCTTTTTTCAGGTTGCCTTCCTTATCATTGACTTTGTCCATCTGGTATGCCGCAAAGGTGAATTTTGAACTCATTGCCAGTCCTCCAAATGTTTCATTGTCCTTCAATTTTTCTATGCAAAATCCCCTTTTTTCCAGTCTTAATTATTATTATATAAACATTATGAGTAAAGTAAAGGGTTTAAAAAAATATATACCTAAAAAGTACACTATTTCAATAAATCTGTTATATTTTGTTAAGAAAATACAGCTTAAAATTCCCATATCTACGATTAACCGATCATAAAAAGCATGTTTTATGTTAACAATAAAAATCTCCATATTGCGATATATTAAGTGAACTTTTTTGTAATAATGAGAATATTATGTTAATAAGAGTAAACCAGTATTGTTATGCAGTTTTTTCTGCAATCTCTGTTGTAATTTGAAGGAGGGAACCAGATGTTCAGTAATATTTATACCGATAATTGCGGAATGCAATACTACAGTCCATGTCCTATTGCTAATATCAAATTGGCTCATGCATATGTGCCTTTTCAATATTTAATGTGCCTATACTCACCTGAAAAGGGACTCAAACAAGGTACAATTTTCCCGGAGCTAGACAGGCCTTATGGAGCTGACCCTGAGTACACTGTAGATGCTTAAAAAAGGAGGAATTGTTATGGATATGAACCGTGAAAAACTTCTTAGGGAATTAATGGCAGCAGATTTTGCAGTTATCGATATGAACCTATACCTTGATACGCATCCTAATGACCAAAGGGCTATATTAATTTATAACGTCCTTGTTCAAAGGGCAAAGATGTTAAGGGACAATTATGAAAGGCTATACGGACCTTTAACGCCCATGACTCCAAGCAAATGTCCATTTGAATGGATAAATGAGCCCTGGCCATGGCAAAGGCATTATAGTCCGTTTGCTCTCTAAAACAAACTTTGCAATACAATTAGAAGGAGGTTATATAATGTGGATTTATGACAAAAAGCTGGAGTATCCGGTAAAAATAAAAACACGCAACCCTAGAATGGCGAAATACATCATTACACAATACGGAGGCCCGGACGGCGAACTTGCGGCATCTTTAAGATATTTGAGCCAGAGATTCAGCATGCCGACAAAAGAAGCAAAAGCAATACTAAATGATATTGGTACCGAAGAACTTGCCCATCTTGAAATAGTCGGCACAATGGTGCACCAGCTTACTCAGGGTGTTCCAGCTGAAATAATGGAAAGAGAGGGCCTCGGAGATTATTATTCAGACCACGACCATGCGGTTTATCCGTTAAGCGCTGCAGGAAATCCGTTTACAGCAGCTTATATCCAGTCAAAAGGAGACCCAATAGCTGACCTCTATGAAGACCTTGCGGCAGAACAGAAAGCAAGAGCCACCTACGAAAACCTGATAAATCTCGCTGACGATCCTGATGTAATTGATCCTCTCAGGTTTCTCAGGGAAAGAGAAATAGTCCATTTCCAGAGGTTCGGTGAAGCCCTGCGTATAGTACAGGACAGGCTGGCTCAGAAGGCGTTTTATGTGAAAAAGCCTGATTTCATGGGAAAGTAAAATAACAAGAATGAATTGTATCTGGAGCACATGACAACTTAATTGTTTTCATGTGCTTCCAAACAGATTCATATTAGTCTTTAGTCCATTTTAGGATAATGTTTGCTTGTCTATGGCAATTGTCTTTTATATTCTTCATTTGAAATGTCATCCATGTCATCTACTATACCCTGTTTATCTGTTTCATTGGTATAATATTCTTCATATTCATGGTATCCGCCTAAATCCTGCGGAGAATCTGATGAACCATACTTCATTAAATCATAAAACTGGTCTAGTCCTTCATATTCGTCATCTTCCCTCTGGTTAAGGTATTTTCTTCCCAAAGGTGCGTCTAACACGCGTTCTTCATTAGGCCTGGAATTCGCAAGTATTTCAGGGTCAATTGCTTTATTTTCTTCGCAGTCAATGCATAATCTTGCATAGGGCAAGGCCTCAAGTCTTTCTTCACTTATTTCATTTCCGCAAAATTCACATTTGCCGAAACTGCCGTCATCTATGCGGCCAAGCGCATCATGTATTTCCTTGAGCAAATGCTCCTCATGCACTTTCAACGCAGTGTTCATCTCAACTCCAAACAAATCTGTGCCAATTTCTGCAGGATGGTTGTCATAACTTGACAATTCCGTCGGATAATACTCTCCCTGGGTTCCAGTATTATTCTTTTTCATTGTATTTATTGTTTGCTCTATATCTCTTTTCTGTTTAAGAAGCAGTTGCCTGAAATATTCAATCTTGTCACTATACATTTATTTTGCCTCCTGACCTTTGTAAGTTTTCCTGAACTATATTTACAATATCCGTTATAAACTTGCCAATTACCGGAAGATTCCATAAAACAACTTTACGAAGGATATATATAGCTACTGCGCCCAGAATGGTAAATCCAACAGCCATTCCGAATCCGCGCGCAAGCCCTCCTATAAAATTCGAAAGCAGCATTTTTCTTGGGTTTTCAAGGTAATAAACATAATCAACCAGCTTGAATTTTTCCATATTAAGCGCAATTTTATCAAGCTTTCGATTAATTATATTTAAATAACCTCTTTTTCCCAGCATCCTTCAAACCTCCGGTTTGTTTCAAAAAAGTATTGTCATTTATATATCTTGCCACAAAAATTATTTTAAAAACCTGTCAAATAATGAGCATATCAAAGGCAGCATTTTAGCTATATAATTGTAAACTTATTTTTTTAGTATATAATATTAATATTAGTATATATTTCAAATAAGGAGAGTGGAAAACGATGGGTGAAATAAATTATAAAGCTGATATAGGCGTTTTTGGCGGTTCCGGCTTCTATGATTTTCTTGAAAATGTTGAGGAAATTGATATTGACACTCCTTATGGAAAGCCAAGTGATAAAATTGCATTGGCGGAATTCGAGGGAAAAAAGATTGCGTTCCTCCCCCGTCACGGTAAAAAGCATCAGTATCCACCTCATATGATTCCTTACAGGGCAAATTTATACGCTATGAAAATGCTTGGCGTGAAAAAAATAATCGGACCTACAGCTTCAGGAAGCTTAAAAGCTGATATAAAGCCGGGAGACTTCGTCGTTACCGACCAGTTTGTCGACAGGACATGGGGAAGAAAAGATACATATTTTGATGGTCCTGAGACCAAACATGTGAGTTCTGCACACCCATATTGCCCTGAATTGAGAAAAATTGCTATTGAAGCAGGAAAATCCCTTGGTATATCCATACATGAAAAGGGAACTGTTGTTGTAATTCAGGGGCCAAGGTTTTCAACTGTAGCTGAAAGCCGTTGGTTCAGCAAAATGGGATGGGATGTAATTAATATGACACAGTATCCTGAATGTTACCTTGCAAGGGAATTAGGAATATGCTACGCCAATATTGCTTTAATTACTGACTATGATGTCGGCCTCGAAGGTCATGAGGACATTCTGCCCGTAACCCACGAAGAGGTGTTGAAGGTCTTTAAAGAAAATAACGAAAAGCTAAAAAGCATGCTATTTGAAATAATTAAAAGAATTGATTTGTCAAAAGACAATTGCTGCTGCTGTGAAGTTTGAAGCGAAAGAACATGGGGACACAAAAACCGTCCCCATGTATTTCTGCTTATACGCTTAAATCTGCAAGCGCTTTTTTTATCAATTCAGTATCGTCAATTTTTATCTGAATTACCTCGCCAATATCCTTGGGAAGAATAAATGTGAGCCTGCTGTTTCTTATCTTTTTGTCGTAGAACATTTGCTCATATACCTTTTCAATATCAAGCCCTGTAATTTTTACCGGCAAACCAGCCAATGTCAATGTATCCGATATCCTTTTGGTAACTTTTTTGTCTACCATACCCATGTACTCAGCAATTTTAAAAGCTCCTACCATGCCTATGGAAACACATTCCCCGTGCAGCAGCTCAAAATTTGATACGCTCTCAACAGCATGTCCTATTGTATGCCCAAAATTCAAAATCGCCCTAAGGTGGCTTTCTTTCTCATCCTGTTCCACAACTTTTCCTTTAATCATGCAATTTGTCTTTACAACATACTGCAGCGAATTTTCGTCAAGGTCAATTATCTTGTTTAAATTTTGTTCTATATACTCATAAAAACTTCTGTCTGCAATTATTCCGTGCTTTATAACCTCAGCAAGCCCTGATTTCAATTCTCTTTCAGGTAATGTGGCAAGAGCGTTTACATTAATGTATATCAATTTAGGCTGATAGAAAGCGCCAATAATGTTTTTGCTGCCTTCAAAATCCACTCCAACTTTGCCGCCCACACTGCTGTCAGCCTGTGCCAGAAGCGACGTTGGCACCTGTATGAAACTTATACCCCGCAAAAAGGTGGCTGCAGCAAAGCCTGTAATATCTCCAACCACTCCGCCTCCGAGAGCCATTAGTGCAGAACCTCTGTCCAGCTTCATTTCAATAAGAAATTTGTAAATTTCCTTTATTGTATTCAGGTTTTTACTTTTTTCTCCGGCTTCAAAGACATATTTATAAACTTCAAAGCCGGATGCTGTTAAAATATCAACACACTTCCCCGAATATAATTTATCAACATTGCTGTCGGTAACAACAACAATTTTCCCGTTAACTCCCGCGCTTTGAATACACTTGCCTATAGAATTGAAATCAGTATCGATATATATAGGATAACTCCTGTCTTTTAAGTTGATATTCAGTTTAACCAATTAGCCTCCACCCCATTAAAAGTTGTGCGCACTGATGTGCGCACCCGGATACTTTATTTTATAACAGTCATCGTTACCTTTTCCCCGTTGATGTTCCATTCTTTGCTGTATCCGTCAACGGTTCCTTCGAGGATTTCATCTGCAAGCACCTCGTTGGAAATATAATCCTTGTTTCTGTCGATTATTTCGGCAATTTTTTTATTCCCTGCATGATAAAGTTTTATGCGGTCCTGCACCTCGAAATTGGCTTCTTTTCTCATTGTCTGAATTTTACTGACTATTTCGCGCACAAATCCCTCTTCTATGAGTTCAGGAGTAAGGTTTGTATCCATCACTACCGTAATATCTTTTTCCGATACGCTTACATACCCTTCTTTTTGTGCTACCTCAACAAGAACGTCACTTTCAGAAAGTTCAATCTTATTTCCTTCAACTTCAAAGCTGATTGTCTGACCGTTCTTGAAACTATCCATGACAGCATGGCCGTCAACTTCATTCAAAGCTTTTGCTATTTGAGGCACAAGTTTTCCGTATTTAGGTCCGAGAGTCCTCAGCTGCGGTTTGAACTTGTATACAGTAAAATGCTTGGCATCGTCTGTAAAAATGAGTTCCTTGACATTTAGCTCATCTTCAACAAGCTCCTTGTAATCCTGGGGCAGCTCAAAGTCTGCTTTTACATACATTTTTCCTATCGGCTGCCTGTTTTTGATATTTGCAGCATTCCTGCAGGCGCGTCCCTGTACAACAATTTTCAAAACAAGATCCATATTCTTTTCCAGTTCCTCATCTACATACTTTTCGATGAATTCAGGATAATCGCATAGATGGACGCTCTCAGGCGCAGATTTATCAACGCTGATTACAAGGTTTTGGTAAATTTCTTCTGCCATAAACGGCACAAAAGGAGCAATAAGCTTTGTAACTTCTGCAAGAACAGTATAAAGCGTCATATAAGCATTTATTTTGTCCTGATTCATGTCTTTCTGCCAGAAACGTTCCCTACTCCTTCTTACGTACCAGTTGCTGAGCTCGTCAGTAAAATCCTGTATAGCTCTTGCCGATTCGGTTATCCTGTAATTCTCCAGGTTTTTGTCAACCGTCCTTATAAGCGTATACAACCTGGAAAGTATCCACTTATCCATTGAAGACAGTTTATCGTAATCCAATTTATATTCTGTCGGGTTAAACTTGTCAATATTTGCATAAAGCACATAGAACGCATATGTGTTCCACAATGTGCCCATAAACTTTCTCTGGCCTTCACTCACAGCTTCCTCGTAAAAACGGCTTGGCAGCCATGGAGCGCTTCCTACATAGAAATACCAGCGTACAGCATCTGCTCCCTGTTTATCAAGAATATTCCATGGGTCAACAACATTACCTTTATGCTTGCTCATTTTCTGTCCCTCTTTGTCCTGCACGAGTCCCAATACAATAACATTCTTATACGGCGCTTCATCAAATATCAAAGTGGAAATAGCAAGCAGGGTATAAAACCATCCCCTGGTCTGGTCAAGGGCTTCACTTATAAAGTCGGCGGGAAAGTTTTCTTTAAACAAATCTTCATTTTCAAAAGGATAATGCCACTGGGCAAAAGGCATGGCTCCTGAATCAAACCAGCAGTCAATAACCTCTGTAACCCTTTTCATTTTACCTTCTTTACATTTCGGACATTTTAAGAATACATTGTCAATGTACGGTTTATGGAGCTCAATATCATCGGGAACATTCTCGCCCATCTCTTTCAGCTCGGCAATACTTCCTACCATATGCCGGTGCCCGCATTCACATTCCCATATTGGAAGCGGAGTACCCCAGTACCTTTCCCTGCTTAAGCCCCAGTCAACTACATTTTCAAGGAAGTTTCCGAATCTTCCGTCCCTGATGTGTTCCGGCAACCAGTTAATTTTTTTATTGTTCCTGAGCAGTTGTTCCTTTACTTCAGTCATTTTAATAAACCATGTATCGCGCGCATAATAAAGCAATGGCGTGTCGCATCTCCAACAGAAAGGATAAGAGTGCTCATAGAGCATAGTTTTATATATCAAGTTTCTCTGTTCAAGGTGTTTGATTATTTCAGGATCAGCATCCTTTACAAAAACTCCTTTCCATGGAGTAACCTCGTCAACAAATTTGCCCTGTTCATTAACTAGCTGAACAAATGGCAGGTCATACTCACGTCCGACTTTTGCGTCGTCTTCACCAAAGGCAGGCGCTGTATGGACTATTCCCGTACCGTCAGTTAAAGTTACGAAATCACCTGCTACAACATAATACGCTTTCTTTGTCACCTTTGCAAAGTCAAAAAGCGGTTCGTATTCCATACCAACAAGATCCCTGCCGGCCATTCTTTCAAGGATCTGGTATTCTTCCTGAATAACGGTCTCAACCAGGGCTTCCGCAAGAATATATGTCTCGTCACCGCATTTTACTCTTACATAAGTTTCGTCTGGATTTACAGTAAGCGCAACGTTGGAAGGCAGTGTCCACGGAGTGGTGGTCCACGCCATAAGGAATGCCTGCTTTTCACCCTTTATTGCAAACTTGACATATACAGAATTTTCTTTAACATCCTTGTATCCCTGTGCGACCTCGTGGCTAGAAAGGGCAGTTCCGCAACGCGGACAATAGGGTACAATTTTATGGCCTTTATATAAAAGGCCTTTGTCCCATATTTGTTTCAATGCCCACCATACCGATTCAATATAGCTGTTATGGTAGGTGACATACGGGTTATCCATATCTGCCCAGAATCCTACCCTGTCACTCATCTTTCTCCATTCATTCTCATAGGTCCATACGCTCTCTTTACATTTCTGTATAAACGGTTCAACTCCGTATTTTTCGATTTCAGGTTTTCCGTTTATTCCAAGTTCTTTCTCAACTTCAAGCTCTACAGGCAAACCATGTGTATCCCATCCGGCCTTGCGGAGAACTTTATAACCTTTCATGGTCTTGTACCTTGGAATAATATCTTTTATTACCCTTGTCAATATATGCCCGATGTGAGGCTTGCCATTGGCTGTAGGAGGGCCGTCATAGAAAGTAAAAGCCGGTCCGCCTTCCCTGTTTTTTATACTCTTTTCAAAAATATTATTTTTCTTCCAAAACTCCAGTACTTCTTTTTCTCTTTCAACAAAATTCAAACTTGTTGAAACTTTCTTGTACATGTAACTACCTCCCGTTCATTTCTGTTGTTGCCTTTTTTCCTATAAATACTTCAACAAGAAAACCCTCTCATTCCTGCAAACAGGGACGAGAGGGTTATATACTCACGCGGTACCACCCTAATTTATTATTGTTTAAAAACAAAAATGTCTTTAAACAATAATCACTCTTTGCGAGGGAAACCTCCCTCTTCAGCTGTAACGGGCTTTGCCGGCATCACTTACTGATCCACAGGCTTGTTTTAGTGTTTTTTTCCTGTGAACTTTCAGATAGCAACTCGTGGATGATTTTCGAAAGCTACTTTCTGCAGAATTTCCACCATCATCTGCTCTCTGTAAGAATCATAGCTTTCTACTCGTTCCAGTCATCGTCATTGGTTCAATATAAAAAATAATGCATTATTTGCATTATATATAAGAAATAATATCATGTCAAGGGCGCTTCTCCGTTATTCCTCAGTCATCTGCTTCAATATTTCAAGTTGGGAAAGCAAAAGTGCTTCAGCCTTAGATTTGAAAACATAAAGCTTTTTTCTTAATTCTTCATATTCAAATTTTATTTTAACAACTTCCTGGTTTGCATCATTGATTATTTTTTGGGCTTTCACTTCTGCTTCTTTTATTATGTTCTCAGCTTTTTCATAGGCATTTTTCTTAATATCTTCACTCGTCTGCTGCGCAGCAATGAGGGTGTTTTGAAGTGATTCTTCTATGGTCTTGTAATGTTGCAATCCCTCATTCAACAATGCAACCTTGTCCTTTAACTCAATATTTTCACGTATGTACGCGCTATAATCTTCTATTATTTTGTCTAATACTTCATTTACCATATCTTCGCTGTAACCCATGAAACTCTTTTTAAAAGTCAGGTTCTGCAAATCATTTGGGGTATAGTTCATTATTAACACCTCTCATTGAATAATGCGATGCCACCGATTCTTAAATTTTATAAGCCCTATTATGAACTAAAATATTCTGAATAATACATTTCGTATAATTCCAATAAATATAAATGCAATCACCGGTGAAAAATCTATCATTATGCTTCTTCCGGCCATGGATCTCATAATAAAATTCCTTATTGGAGCCAGTATTGGTTCAGTAATCTGAAACAATAGCCTTACCAAGCTATTGTCTCTGGAAATCGGCAGCCACGAAATCACTGCACGGGCAAGTATCGCATACTGTATGAACAATAGCAAGTAATTTACTGCTAACAATATGGTATTAAACATTACTGTCCTCCATTATTTTACCCAAGGAAAAGCCGCTTTGTTTCTAAAATCATCTTTATAATCGCCCATGATATCAACATTGTTGGGAGCTATGACAAATATGCTGGTTGCTACTTTCTGGATGTTTCCATCAACGCCGTATACTGTGCCACTTAAAAAATCAACTATTCTCTGGGCTGTGTCCTTATCAACATCTTCCAGATTTACAACGACCGGCTTTTTGTTTTTAAGATGGTCACAGACATCCTGGGCATCATCGATACTTTGTGGTTGCGCTATTACCACTTTGAGCTGGTTGGAAGAATGGATGTTGACAACTTTATTTTGTGACTTCTTTGTACCATAACGCAATACCTGAGGTTGTGAAAGCTCCTCTTTTTCCATTTCATATTCTTCTTCAATAAAGTCCTCATCCTCAGCTTCCCAACCTACAAAATTAAGCATTTTATCAAGTAGTTTTGCCATTGTATTTTCCTCCCGTTTATCATTAGTGCACGTTTTAATATTATAAATTATCTTATTGTCTCGGTCCAAATATTGCCGTGCCTATTCTTACCATATTTGAACCTTCCTCAATTGCGACCTGATAATCATTGCTCATACCCATTGAAAGGTACTCCATATCTATATTATGGATATTTTCCTTACTTATGTCAATATACAAATTGCGCAATTCTCTAAAAACCCATCTTACATTCTCCTGGTTTTCAGCAAGCGGAGCTATCGTCATAAGCCCCTTCACTTTGATGTTGCTTAAACTGCTCAATTCTTTAATAAAATCAATTGCTTCATTACAGCTAATGCCATATTTCGAAGGCTCATTTGCCACATTTACCTGCACCAGGACATCGATAACCCTGTTAATCCTTTCAGCCCTCTTTTGTATTTCATTGGCAAGGCTGATACTGTCTAAAGAATGAATCATCTTAACCTTGTCAACAATGTATTTAACTTTATTTTTCTGAAGATGTCCTATCAAATGCCAATTGCATTCCTTATTAATTTTATCGTATTTTTCGCATAATTCCTGAACTCTGTTTTCGCCAAGGTCATATATACCTTCATTGACAGCCATGGCTATTCTTTCAGGCTCAACGGTCTTGGTCACTGCTATAATTTTTATGTCTTCAGGGTTCCTGTTACTCTTCAAAGCTGCTTCAGCAACTTTTTTCCGTAATTCAATTATGTTTTTCTTTATTATTTCACTTTCGCTGGTATTCATTTTACAATTATCTGCCCCTCCTCAATATTTTTAGGGTTTACTATATATGTGTCATACAGGCTGACACCATTTTTGCCTGTATCATCTAAATTTGTTATAATAGCATAATCATCGCTTATTACACTTATCTTAACGTCTCTGATATACGCGCAGTTAGCTTTAACAATTGCAATTTTTGCTGTCATTTCGTCAATGTTTATATCTTTCAAGCTTTTTAAAGGCACCCTGAATCCTTCTGAAGACTTTCTTATCAAATCTATATTAATCTTTCGCAGCGCCGTTGTTTCATCCAGGTACCTGTCAACTTTCACAGCAAATATTTGCATACCTTCGATTTCATCTGACTTATATGAGATGATACCTTTAACTTCCCTGTCAATATCGTTTATCCTTATATTTACATTGTTTCCTGCCTCAAGGGAACCGGCAACATCAGGTTTTAAAGCAAATACAATATAATAATCAATTCCATAAATAACTTTCGCATAAGGCTTGCCGGCTTCAACATTTCTGTTATTTGAAACTGTTAAAACATTTTTTGGGTTTATGCTTTCAAGGTAACCGGGAGTCAATGTTTCAATTGATTCCGGTGTCAGTTCTTCTTCATATCCGTCAACAAAATAAGATACAATTCCCGGCAATTCAGCAACAGAGCTTATTGTATTGTAGTCCAACTGACGTTTGAGATTGTCCCTGCTTTTCTTAAGGTCCTCGATATAAATGTCGGCAGAAGACATTCCTCCAATAATATTTATTTTCTTTTTTATTAATTCGTCAATATCATTTTTAAGCAAGCCTACTTTTTGCAAACTGTTAACATTGCTTTCTTTAATTATTTGTTTAATCTTTTCTTCGATTTGTTTTTCTATCCTGTTTACATCTTCAGAAAAAAAGTTAATATTTTTGTTTTTTTCATTTTGGGCCTCAATTATCTTTAACTCATATTCTTCTATTTTATCTATAAGCTCAATGGAAGACTCATTAAGCACCATTGCTATTTTGGCGCCGGCAGAAACTTTTTCACCTTCCATCGCATTCGGTACGAATTTTCCGTCAAAGGGCGCTTCAAATACTTCTTCATCCCTGATAATGTATGCGTCAACATTTATAGAATCTTCAACTATACCAATACGCAGAATGTCAGTTGTTATATCCCTTCCAAACAGCCAATGTAGCAGCGAAGGCACATATAACAATAAAAATATCAGAATAAAGATGCCACCTAACCTGCTTTTTTTTCTTAATTGTTTGACCTTCGCGTGTTCTTCTGTTTGTTTAACCTTCGCCTGTTCTTCCATGACAACCCCCTGATACATGACATCATTATATCATGACATCATGGCATTATATACTGATCTTTCTTTTTTCCTTCATCATTTGAACTGCAATCATTACTCCAAGTTTTACATGTTCAAATACAAGCCCCCCCTGCATATAAGCAATATACGGAGGTTTCATCGGGGCATCTGCGCTCAATTCTATTGAAGAACCCTGTACAAAAGCGCCTGCAGCCATTATAACAGGACAATCATAGCGAGGCATGTCCCAAGGTTCGGGCGTTACAAATGAATCCACAGGAGAACCTTTTTGTATTCCCTGGCAAAATGAAATAAGGCTGTCTGCATTATTAAACTTTATAGCCTGAATAATATCTCCGCGGCTGTCAGAAGACCCGGGTGAAGTTTCATAGCCCAACCGTTCCATTAACGCGGCACAGAATAC
>DULF01000031.1 GCA_012840535.1 Clostridiaceae bacterium | reverse complement strand
CGCCTTCTTTTCCTTTGTTTTCACCCTGGCTGTCCTTACCTTCACCTTCGCCCTGTCCCTGGGTTTGTTCTTGCCCCGCTGTATCGCCTTCTTGAGCTTTCTCTTCATCTTTTTCTTTTTCGAGGGTTATTGCAGGTCCGTCAAGACTTTTAATTATCTGCTCAATGCTCGATTCAATTTCTTTAAGTTCTTCAGGCTTTTCCTGCGATTGTTCCTGTTCTTGAGACTGCCTCTGAAGATCAGGGTTTTTTTGTGAGTTTTGCCTGCAGCCGGTGAGCAGCAGTAAAAGTATTAATATTAATACGCCGGTTCTTTTTCCTGTTAAAACTTTCAACTTCATATTCATAACTTTTTGCAGTATAATAAAGTTTAAACTGCTTCCCTCCAGTGAACAGTTGTATTTTTTTTGGAATTAACGTATTGACATCTATAGTATTTCTTAGTATCGCTAAATAAATACTAAGTTATACTGGGCATAAAATAATTACATAAAGGTTTTTCTGTGTTGACGTCAAATATAGTAATTTGATGAAACATAAAAGATAGGCAGCAGACTGGAAATTAAATTTTCTCAGGTCTTCCCATATCTTTTATGGGTTCAATATAAAAATTAAATATAAAAGTAAATCAATAAATATTGTGTAATCAGGAGGATATAAAAATGGCTCTTTCAGTTAATTTGTGGTCAAATAAAAGGGGCGAATTAAAGAAATTTCTGGAGAGGTATTATCAGAAGGAAATTAAAATGGACGATGATGTAAATCAATGGATTTATGTGTATAGAAATCCCATTGACGCAATTGATATAATAAGCATTGTTATCGATAACAGCGACAAATACAGCATATCGATGTGTATACAGATTGATGACCATGATGTACATCCTGTTACATACGACAACCATAATGATATAATAAAAAGCATATATTACCTCTATTATCAGCAGTCTCCAGAAGTCATGCAAAAGAAATAATAAGGGATAATTTGCGTAAAATGTATCTTTTCATGCAAACAAGGAAAGCATAATATAAGGCTGCACTTAATGTATCGGCAAAATAGCATATGCTTTACGAAAATACAAATTTTGCATAAACCTGTTCTTATGGTATAATTAATTATTGTAAATAATTATAGTAAATTGTTGTACCGGAAACAGGTTTATAGTTGTTTCTTTTATAGGTGAAGCCTTATGAAGAAATCGCATTTGTTTCTGATTATTGTAGCTGCTGTAATGGCATTGTCATCAATGTACTCGCTAGCAGCTATGAATCAGGTGTACAAGATAGATTATGATTGGTATTCACAATATAATAAGTCTTTTTCGCGGGAGATAAGGGATACGACAAGGGATAAATGGCTTTTGGAAGCCTATCCTGAAGACGCTGGTTTTTATGTGATAAAAAATAAAGATGATTACAGGGCTGTTTGTGACCGTTATAATATCAAGGAAGTGAGCGGAATAAGCGATACAGATTTTGACAGATATATATTGCTTTTTTGCACGCTGGGAAGGGTCAGCTCTCCTGTTTACAGAATTAAAGTGAAAGACATGGCGCAAAGAGGGGAAACTGTTGAAGTCATGTTAAGCACCAACAGTCCTGAAAGTACGGAAACAGGGACAGCATTATCCGGCACCGGATATATTCCGTTGGATATAGTAAGAATAGAAAAAAAGATTTTGGGCGCAAAGGGTAAATTGAACTTTGTTTTTAAGAACCAATATGGAAAACATTTGCACAACGAATACTATTATATCGAGTGAGGTGTTGTTATGGGTATTTATGAAACAATTCTTGCAAGAAGGACCATCAGGAAATTCAAACAGGAAAAGATAGATGACAGTATTCTGAAAAAACTGTTGAATGCTGCAAGACATGCGCCGTCTGCTGCTAATATCCAACCTATTAAGTACATAATTGTGAACGATGAGGAAAAAGTTAACGAAGTTTTTAAACATGTCAAATGGGCAGCATATATTGCTCCTCATGGGACGCCTTCTGAAAATGAAAAGCCTGTCGCATTTATCATAATACTCATAGACACGGAAATAAAAAGAAGCGATTATGAGCTGGATGTTGGCGCCGCTGCGCAAAATATCTTTCTGGCTGCCTGGGAGGAAGGCATTGGGACATGCTGGATGGGCGCAGTTAACAGAGATGCAGTAAGGAAGGCTTTAAATATTGACAACCGTTATATAATAAACACGGTAATAGCATTGGGTTATATGGCTGAGGCGCCTGTCGTTGAAGATGAAAATGGTTCAATAAAATATTACAAGGATGAAAAGGGTGTTCTTCACGTTCCCAAGAGAAAGCTTGATGATATTATTTTAAAATTGTAAAGTGTTCGTAGGAGATTTATGAAAATAATCCCCTTGAGTGACTGCTGCTAAAACAGCAGTTTTTCATGTGTTTGTAAGGTTTATGCTTTTTCAATATTCGTTGCTGTTGCACAAAATTTGAGTGTATATTAGTTTACTCGCTGGAGAGATGGAGATAAGTATGAAAATAACGAAGGAAACTATTGAGCATGTAACCCGCCTAGCGAAACTGGAGTTTACAGAGGCTGAAAAGGAAAAAATCTTAAATGAGCTGGAAAACATTTTGCTGTATATGAAAAAAATAAATGAAGTTGATACAACAAATGTCAAGCCTATGGAACATGTTATGCCGACAGCAAGTGTGTTAAGAGAGGACAATGCCGGTAAGTCATATGAAAGGGAAGATATTTTAGCAAATGCCCCTTCGGTTATGAACGGGTATTTTAAGGTGCCAAAAGCATTTGAGTGAATATTAATGAAAAAGTGTGGGTGATATAAGGGTGGAACTTTATGAATTAACCGCCCATGAGCTTGGGAATTTGATAAGGCGCAGAAAGATTAGCGTTATTGAGCTTACGAAATCCCTCCTGGACAGGATTAGTAACACTGACTGCATTTTGGGAAGCTACATTTCAGTATGTGAAGAAGAAGCAATTGAAAGAGCAAAGCAAATACAGTTAAAGATAGATTCGGGAGGAGATTGTCCTCCTTTAGCAGGCATTCCAATGGCACTGAAGGATAATATATGTACCAGGGGAATCAGGACCACGTGCGCATCTAAAATGCTTGCGGATTTTGTACCTCCATACAACGCAACCGTTGTTGAAAAAATGTATTCACAAGGTACAATTCTTTTGGGAAAGCTCAACATGGATGAATTTGGCATGGGCTCTACCACTGAAAATTCGTTTTTCAAAAAAACCAGAAATCCATGGGATACTGAAAGAGTTCCCGGAGGGTCAAGCGGCGGTCCGGCTGCTGCAGTTGCAGGGGGAGAGGCCATATTTGCGTTGGGTTCCGACACCGGCGGCTCCATAAGGCAGCCTGCTGCTTTTTGTGGGATTGTAGGAATGAAGCCGACCTATGGAGCAGTTTCACGTTTTGGCCTTGTTGCATTTGCGTCTTCACTTGAACAAATAGGACCTCTTACAAAGGACGTAACCGACTGTGCACTGGTTTTAAACGCGATAACCGGATACGACAGAATGGATTCAACTTCGGTAGATATAAAGCATCCTGATTATACAAAAGCGCTTGTAAATGATGTAAAAGGTATGAAGATAGGCATTCCGAAAGAGTATATAGACAGGGGCATAAATAATGAAGTGAAAAAGGCCATACTTAATGCTGCTGAGGTTTTTAAAAAACTTGGCGCGGAGTGCGAGGAATTTTCCCTTCCCTTGACAGAGTACATGGTACCGGTCTATTACCTCATATCCTCAGCAGAAGCAAGTTCAAACCTTGCAAGATATGACGGCATCAGATACGGCTACAGGGCTGAAAAATATTCCGGCCTTTCGGATTTATACATAAAAAGCAGGAGCGAAGGATTTGGAGCAGAAGTGAAAAGAAGGATAATATTGGGAACATACGCACTAAGTGCGGATTATTATGACTTTTTTTACAAAAAAGCGCTTCAGTTGCGCACCCTGATATACGACAGCTTTAGCAGGACTTTTGAAAAATATGACCTTATCATGGGGCCAACTTCTCCGGCTACAGCTTATAAAATAAATGAGAAAACTGATAATCCGCTTGAAATGTATTTAGCTGACATTTATACCGTTCCGGCAAACCTGGCGGGATTGCCCGGAATTGCAGTACCCTGTGGCTTTGACAGCAACGGCCTTCCAATAGGGCTTCAACTGACAGGCAAACCTTTTGACGAAAGTACTCTGCTCAGGGCAGCCTATACTTTTGAGCAAAACACGGAATACCATAGAATTAGACCCAAAGTCGATAGGTAGCTAATTACAATAGAGGAAAAACGCGACTAAAAAACAGAAAACAGAAGCAAAAGGGGACATTCCTTGACGCCTAGCCTACCGGTGGGAAAGGTGTGTTCTCTTACCTTGGAGTGGTGATACGGATGAAATATGAAATAATAATCGGACTTGAGATACATGCCGAGCTTTCAACTAAATCTAAAATATTCTGTTCATGTACAACAGAGTTCGGCGGTGAGGCAAATACCCATTGCTGTCCAATTTGCCTTGGCATGCCGGGGACCCTTCCGGTCCTTAATAGAAAAGTGGTTGAGTACGCTGTTAAGGCCGGTCTTGCAATGAATTGCAAGATTGAGGAATTCAGCAAGCTGGACAGGAAGAATTACTTTTATCCCGATCTGCCCAAGGCTTATCAAATTTCCCAGTATAACCTTCCCATTTGCAGGGATGGGTATGTTGATATCGATACAGGCAGCGGTAGAAAAAGAATCGGTATTACAAGGATTCATATAGAAGAGGACGCAGGGAAACTTATACATGACGATGAGAGCATGAGTTCTTTTATAGATTACAACAGGTGCGGCGTCCCGCTGATTGAAATCGTAACTGAACCTGACTTGAGATCTTCCGAAGAGGCAAAGGCGTTTCTTGAGAGTATAAAGGCAATATTACAGTATACAGGAGTTTCCGACTGCAAAATGCAGGAAGGGTCCTTAAGGGCTGACGTAAACCTGTCCATAAGGCCGGTAGGGCAAAAGGAATTTGGCGTAAGGACGGAAATGAAAAACTTGAATTCTTTCAGATCTGTAGTAAGGGCAATCGAATGGGAGGCTCAAAGACAAATAGAGGTAATTGAATCCGGAGGGTCAGTAATACAGGAAACCAGGCGTTGGGACGACAATACCGGCATGAGCTATTCAATGAGAAGCAAGGAAGAGGCCAATGACTACAGGTATTTTCCTGAACCCGATCTGGTGCCGGTAATAATTGACGGTAAATGGATTGAAGAAATAAAGAAATCGCTTCCTGAACTTCCTGATGTGAGAAAAAAAAGGTATATGTCCGATTACGGGCTTCCGGAGTATGATGCATGGATTCTTACGAGGTCCAAGGCTCTTTCGGACTTTTTTGAAACAGCGGTATCAAAAAGCAAAAATGTGAAGGCCGTAAGCAATTGGATAATGGGTGACTTGTTAAGAATATTAAAAGAAAAGGAAATGGAAGTGGAAGATATTCCGTTTCCTGCAGAATATCTTGCCAGATTAGTGGATCTTATTGATAACGGAACAATCAGCAGCACAATCGGCAAGGCGGTTTTTCAGAAAATGTTTGCCACAGGCAAGGAACCTGAGGTTATCGTAAAAGAAGAAGGGATGGAAGTAATTAGCGATGAAACAGAACTTAACCATATCGTAAGAAAAATAATAATGAATAATCCTCAGTCAGTGGCAGATTATAAAAACGGAAAGCAAAAAGCTTTTGGGTTTTTGGTTGGACAGGCGATGAAGGAAACAAAAGGCAAAGGCAATCCTAAAATTATTAACAAACTGCTGAAAGACTTGCTTGGATAACCAATTAAATTTAAGCTTGTATACAATAAACATTTTGTATATAATAGTTATGGTCAGGAAATGCTTGATACAAGCAGCTCATAGCACCTGGTTATAATTATCGGTCAAATAATGTAAGTTAATAAATTTAGCTAGAGTTTAAAAACTAATATAAATCTATAAACGAAAGAGGGGCTGTACATGAATTTTTTAGAACAAATTACAGAAAGAGCAAAATCAGATGTAAAAACGATTGTGCTGCCTGAAAGCAATGATATGAGAACGTTGAAGGCGGCAGCAATGATTCTTGAAAAGGGGATAGCCAATATAGTCCTTGTAGGAAATGAAGAAGAAATAAAAAAGCTTGCAGGTGACTTGGATATCTCTAAAGCGAAAATAGTTGATCCTGAAAAATCCGATAAATTTGAGGATTATGTTAATACATTCTACGAATTGAGAAAAGCGAAAGGAATGACACCTGAAAAAGCCAGGGAGATAATGAAGGATCCCCTGTATTTTGGAGTAATGATGGTAAAGAAAGATGATGCTGACGGAATGGTATCAGGTGCGGTGCACTCGACAGCAGACACACTTCGTCCGGCACTTCAGATATTGAAAACAGCATCAGGCACAAAGCTGGTTTCAGCCTTTTTTGTAATAGTAGTACCTGATTGCGAGTATGGACATAACGGTACTTTTATTTATGCTGACAGTGGTCTTGTGGAAAACCCGAATGCCGAGGAACTTTCTGAGATAGCGATAACATCGGCGAGGACCTTTAAGCAACTTGTTCAGGCGGAACCTGTTGTAGCAATGCTTTCATACTCAACTTATGGAAGTGCTAAAAGCGAATTGACGGAAAAAGTGATACAGGCAACACAGCTTGCAAAACAAAAGGCTCCTGATCTCTTGATCGATGGCGAGTTGCAGGCAGACGCGGCTCTTGTTCCGGCGGTAGGAAAAACAAAAGCTCCCGGAAGTCCTGTGGCAGGAAAAGCAAATGTTCTGATATTCCCGGATTTGAATTGTGGAAATATTGCGTACAAACTTACACAAAGGCTTGCAAAAGCAGAAGCGTACGGTCCTATAACACAGGGTATAGCAAAACCTGTAAATGACCTTTCAAGAGGCTGCAGTGCTGAAGATATAGTTGGCGTTGTGGCAATAACGGCGGTACAGGCACAGGCGCAAAACTCGTAAAATATTGAAAGTATAGGTATTTATTAATTTTATTAATATTTTGTTTGATAGGGGTAGAGTTAAATGAAAGTTTTAGTTATTAATTCAGGAAGTTCATCTCTGAAGTATCAGCTGATTGATATGACAAATGAGAAGGTCCTGGCAAAAGGTTTATGCGACAGAATAGGCATTGACAATTCTTTTCTGAAGCATACAAAAACAGGCAGTGATACTGTTGTAATTGAAAAAGAAATGAAAAATCACAAGGAAGCAATACAGCAGGTTATCATTGCACTAACCGATGAAAAAACCGGTGTAATCAAAAACATGAGCGAAATTTCCGCCGTTGGACACAGAATAGTTCATGGTGGAGAAAAGTTCCACGATTCTGTAGTAATTGACGAAAAAGTATTACAGGCCATTAGGGATTGCGTACCTCTTGCTCCGCTCCATAATCCTGCAAATATTATCGGAATAGAAGCATGTCAGCAAATTTTGCCGGGTGTGCCGATGGTGGCTGTATTTGATACCGCTTTCCATCAGACATTGCCAAAGTATGCGTATCTCTATGCTTTACCATATGAAATATACGAGAAGTACGGTATTAGAAAGTACGGTTTTCACGGTACATCACATAAATATGTAGCTCAAAGGGCTGCAGCAATGCTTAACAGGCCGTTAGAGGAGTTAAGGCTGGTTTCATGCCACCTTGGCAATGGAGCGAGTATTTGCGCCATTAAGAATGGAAAATCTGTTGACACGAGTATGGGATTCACCCCCCTTGCAGGCCTGGCCATGGGTACCAGAAGCGGGACAATCGATCCAGCAGTTGTGTCATTTCTTATGGAAAAGGAAAATATGTCAATTAAAGAAGTAAACGATTTTCTCAATAAGAAATCAGGCGTACTGGGAATTTCCGGTGTAAGCAGTGACTTCAGGGATATCCATGAGGCTGCAGATGCAGGAAATGAGAGGGCTCAATTGGCTATTGAAATTTTCTGTTACAGGGTTAAGAAGTATATTGCAGAGTATTCGGCTGTAACAGGCGGTTTGGACGCTGTAATATTTACGGCTGGAATAGGAGAAAACAATTCAATTGTAAGAAGAAAAGTTGTAGAAGGACTTGAGTATCTGGGCATTGAAATTGACTTGGAAAAGAATGAAACAAGAGGTAAGGAAATTGATATAAGCGCTCCCAACGCAAAGGTAAGGACGCTTGTAATACCGACAAATGAAGAGCTTGCCATCGCAAGGGAGACCGTGAAACTGTTAAAACAATAAGATGGAATGAAAATAAATTTTAGCTGTGTATAATTTTTTATATTGCAAAACTTATTTCCACTTTCCAAAAATTGGAGTGGAATTTACTTTTTCAAATAACGAGAAAAAATGGGGTATGTCCATTCACTATGTTATGGACATACCCCAAAATTTAATTTAAGAAACCAGCAAGCTCTTGCAGTATCTGAGTTCGAAGAGACT
>DULF01000030.1 GCA_012840535.1 Clostridiaceae bacterium | reverse complement strand
CCCCTCTTAACCTGGGCATTGCTCCAGCGCCAGTATACCACAGCCGCTACCCATGAGCGTGGAATTACTTTCCCAAGGAAGGAAAGAGTCCGGTTGAGCAAACCCGGCACATATATGCTTTTCCCTGCCAGAGCGCGGTCAATAGTATTTCGTGCGACTTCCTCCAAAGGATTTGTAGTAGCGTTTCCCCAGAAACCTTGTGCTTTGATGCTGCGTATGGTTTCCTCCGTGGTTACCATACCTCCGGGGCACACCGTAAGTATGTTAACTCCCTCCCTTTTTAGCTCCTGACGAAGTGATATGGCAAAATCCAGCAGAAAACGTTTAGACGCAGCATATGTCGCTTTAAGCGGCATTGGAAACATCGACGCCAGGCTTGACACAAATACAACGGTAAACTGCTTGCCAGGCCTGCGGCGCTTTAAGATGGCATGAGTTATGCGCAGAGTTGCAGCATTGTTTAACATAACAATCTTCACTATTTTTTCCCTGTCACGCCCAGTAAATTCACCCTCAAAATCCAGGCCTGCCACGTTCAGGAGCATATCAAAACAAATTCCGTGCTTATCTATAACAGCAAGCATTTCATCCACACTTTCTGCGTCTGTAAGGTCGCAGGCTTTTGTTGCAACAGTAACATTAAATTGTCTTTCCAGACCAAGTTTAATACAGTGCAATCCATCCTCGTTTACATCTGTCAAAAACAAGTTGTACCCCCGGCTGGCACATTCATTTGCAAGCGCACGGCCCAGTCCGCCGGCTGCACCTGTAATCATTACATTCATTTCACCATCACCCCTTCATGCTTACTGCTATGCTGCTCCGGTCGTAGACAAACAGGGCTTTCGTATTTGATCCCGCAAAGACGTTCGCTCAATTCAAACAAGCGGTCTGCATTTTCTCTTGTAATCTGCCTGCTGTAATCCTTCTCTTTGCAAAGATAATAATATAGCCCATCCGGCGGGGTTTCCTGTTTACACAGAAAAGCATAAGTGTTCGCGGGAACCTCAGGCGGCACACCGTGCATTTTGCGAAGCGTCCAAATAAGGTTTACAAGAAAGCCCGTTTCCTTGTTACCTATATCTGTTTTCACCAGGCCAGGGTCAACTACATACGCACGGATGCCGTGAGCCGCGTAGCGGTCGTTCAGACCCTTGGCAAACAAAATATTGCACAGTTTTGACTGCTTATATGCTGTAAGCGGGTTATACCTGCAGCGCAACATCACATCATCCCAATGTACCTTGATGCCTTTATGGGACTCACTTCCTGTCATTATCACGCGCCCATGGGCTTTTATAAGAGCAGGCAGCAGTTTATATGTCAGTAGAAAGCCCGCAAGGTGGTTGAGTGCGAATTGCTGTTCATAACCCTCCTCGGTAGTCATATACCAGCTTCGCACACAACCGGCGTTATTGATAAGAGCATACAGTTCCCCATTGCTTTTTTGATTCAGGTATAAAGTGATTTCCTCCGCGACCCGGATAACTTCACGCTGCTGCATCAAGTCAGCCAGAAAATAGGTGATTTTGGCATCCGGATTTTCGGATAAAATTTTTTCTTCAGCCCGATTGCAATTAATCTCACTGCGTCCGATCCCGAGAACGTTAAAACCTTTTCGGGTTAAAATACGTGCAACCTCAAGACCGATGCCTGAAGAAGCTCCGGTA
Source organism: Clostridiaceae bacterium (assembly GCA_012840535.1). Taxonomy (GTDB): domain Bacteria; phylum Bacillota; class Clostridia; order Acetivibrionales; family DUMB01; genus DULF01. The sequence goes on along the minus strand of DULF01000030.1, from coordinate 27,711 downwards.
ATTACGACGGTTTTCATTTTAGCCTTAACCTCCTGTATCAGTTGGCAGCCGTGTATCCAAACCAGCCCCAGGCATGCCAGAATTCAAGGGCTCCGGCGGAAATCATGGACATTATCATTCCAAGAATGAAACAGATGACAAACAATGTCAGTGAGAACAACGCAGCGGAACGGATGCGCCTGTTTGTTTTTGCCGGAAGCCGCGGATGTATCGCAAGGGAGGGAAGCACTGCATTGCCGGAAGCCGCGGCTATTGTGTTATGATGGAAACGGCCATAGGAGCGCATAAGCTGGCGAATAAACGCTGCGAAATAAATGCATCCGACAGCCGACAACACGGAAAGCGCCGTCAGAGATAATCCGAACACCGCTGCGCACCAATAAGGCATGGGTGGAATCAACAACCACGGGCTCATGCCGCTGAACAGGCACACTGCAATCACTGCGTTGCTGACTGAAAAGACTGCCATAATTATTTCCCAAGCTATAAGTAGTGCGAAAAACGCGCCTGCAAACAAGTCTACAAAGCAAAGCCCTATTACTGTAATTGCTTTCTTTCCTCCATATTTTTTAGCCTCGCCGGCACTCTCAAATTGAGACGCAAGTACGGCAGGATTGCCCAGTTTCGCAGCAATTTCTTCTTCTGTAAAACCATCTGCCATTTTGAATGCAAAATGCTGTTCATACTCGTTTATAATGTCTTCGGCATCAGCAATATTATTCTTTTTCAGTTCATTGGCAAGTATTGTTAAAAATTCATTCTTTGTCATTTTCATCATCCTCCAATAAAATTTCTACAGCCTGAGCAAATTTCAGGTATTCTTCACGTTCTTTTTCAAAAGTTTCACGTCCAAGTTTTGTAATTGAATAATATTTGCGCGGCGGACCTCCGCTTTCTTCCTGCATATAAGTGGTCACAAGACCTTCACTTTTTAACTTTCTTAAAATTGGATAAACCGTACCGTCTGCTATATCAATGTGGTTTGACAGATATTCGGATACCTCGTATCCATAGCAATCGCGTTTTTTCAGCAGTGCCAGCACACACAATTCCAGTACGCCTTTTTTATATTGCGTATTCACAATCATCCTCCCTTGCTAATAATTAGTAGAGAACTTTATCTACTATTGAATTATATTCAGTAGTGAACAAAATGTCAAGAAATTTAAAAAAAAATTTCTTTGCATGTGAAAACATATCAACCGGTTACAGATTATTTTTTCAGGCTTTACCGTCCTATGTCCCTTTTCACATATTTGGATATTTCAAAAAACTCTTTCATGGCAGTTTTTGTTGCAACAACCAGTGAAGTCTTTTTATTTATGTCAGGGTGCTCACCGCCTACGGTAAGCACATCTCCTCCTGCTTCCTTTACAATTACTGATGCAGCCGCATAATCCCATGGGGAAAGCAAAAGGCTAAAGTACAATACATTTCTGTTGGCTGCGACATAGCAGATTGAAAGGGCTGCAGTTCCCAACTCCCTTATATCCATAGAGTGATAGGACAGCTCTTGTGCCAGTCTGAATGTTGGCTCCCGAAGCTCCCTGTTATATGGGGATGAACTAAAACATAAAATTCCTTCGCTTAGTGACCTGTTCCTTATATGAAGCCTCTCGCCGTTGAGATAAGCGCCTTTTCCTTTTTCAGCGTAAAACATTTCATCCATGTAAGGGTTGTAGACAACACCTAAAACCAGCTCGCCATCATGGGCAAGCCCGACAGAGATAGCGCTGAATTTATAATTACAAATAAAATTGGTGGTACCATCGATAGGATCAATAACAAAAAAATACCCATCTCCAACTTTTTTAGGCCCGTTATTGTCCTCTTCGCCTAAGAATTCCGCCTCAGGCAGTATTTCCTTAAGTCTTTTGAAAAGAAATTCCTGTACTGTAAAATCATATTTGGTCACATAATTAAATGCGCATTCTTTTGAAATAATTTGCATATCATCCACATTCATAATTAGTTTTCCGGCTTCTTTGACAATGTCTACAATTTTTGCGAGCATATCCTGTTTCTCCTTTACGGCTGCTATTTAATGTCTTAGTGAAATTAATGGTCTTAAACAATAAATTACAACTGATTCAGAATATTCCCAGGTGTCAGACGATAACCGTTTCTGTATTCAGCCGGGTTAACACCGACAATTTTTTTAAAGACATTGCTGAAATACCTGGTATCCTTATATCCAGTTCTCAAGGCAATCTCATATATTTTCAGATCAGTTTCTTCCAGCAATCTTACTGCTTCCTTAATTCGATACAACGTGAGCACCTCTAAAAATGTATAGTTCGTTTTGTTCTTAAATAATTTTGCAAGATAGCTTTCACTTATATAAAGCTGGTCAGCCACTGATTTGAGACTCAGGTCGTTCATATACTGTTCGCGTATAATGGAAATAGCTTTTTCCAGGTAGCTATCAAGAACATCCTTCTTATTAATCCATATACTCCATCCGTTACCCGGCGGCGTGTTCCACTTTTCCAAAATACTCATTACTTTTTCATATTCACGCTGCTCCTGTACTGCTTTTACCGCCCTGCTTAAAGTTTCCATAAGCTCAGTGTCGTCAATGGGCTTAAGAAGATACTCTTTCACTCCTAAATGCACAGCTCGTTTCGCATATTCAAATTCATCATAACCCGAAATAATAATGTACTGGCAGTTCACCTTGTCTTTAACACGTTCAATCATATCAAGTCCTGATACTTGAGGCATGTGGATGTCTGTAATCACAATATCAGGCTGCAGTTTCAGGATGCACTCTTCTCCTTCAATTGCGTTTGAAGCTTCTCCCACCACTTCACAATCAAATTCTTCCCACGGGGTTGTCAATAGTAATCCTTGCCGGAGCATTTTTTCATCCTCAACAATGACTACTTTATACATTTGCATCCCCCTCTCTTATTTCTTTTAACTGCAATATAATCGTCGTCCCTTCGCCTTCGACACTATTTATAGTCAAGCCGCAGGATTCATCACCGTACATTTTTGCACGTCTTTCAATATTGCTGAGGCCAATGCGGTACATGCCTTCAGATTTTAAGTTCCTCACAGTTCTAAGTTGCTCTTCCGTCATGCCACAGCCGTCATCAGTAACGGTAAAAATGAGATAACCTTCTTTTCGGTACGCTGAAATGCTGATTTTACCACTTCCGATCTTGTTTTCCATGCCATGGACTATTGCGTTTTCAACAAGTGGTTGCAACATCAGCTTAGGGATATATTTATCAGTAATCCCTTCTTCCAATTCGTATTTTACCTCAAGCTGTTCATGTCTCTTCTTTTGGATATCCACATAAGCCGATATCAGATCCAATTCATAGCCTACTGTTACAAATTCATTTCTATTGTTAATTATTTGTCTCAGCAGCTTTCCAAACTGTACCGCAATTTCCGACACTTCCTTGTTTTTCCCAAGTTTTGCGTTCCATTTTATCAAGTCCAGAGTATTATATAGAAAATGAGGATTCATTTGAAGTGCCAACGCATTTACTTCTAAAACACGCAGGGTTTCCTGCTTCTCTTTCACATTGCGTATAAGCTCGTCAATCCTGCTGGTCATTCTATTAAATGCTCTTCCCAGTTCTCCAATTTCATCTTTGCTTTTAACTGTCACTTTTGTAAGGAAATTGCCATTTTCAACTTCCTTCATTGATTTTGTAAGGTCACGGATAGGCGCAGAAATTGATCTGCTGATTACATAAGCAAAAACCAGGCTTAGGACCGTAACAATCCATAATATAAAAATTGAGCTTTCTTTTAAAAACCTGACACTCATATTTATAACGTCATCGGATACTTTGCACAGTATCATGTAATCAGCAAAGGATGATTTGGAGTAGCAGTAATCGTCTTCGTGCAAAAATCCGCTCATACTGTTGCTTGCCCACACTGTGTCTATATTTTCTTTAAGGCTTAATTTGCCCAATCCTTCAGCATCAGTTCCTTCTGAATTGAATACTACAGTATTGAACTTATTAATCAACATTATTTCCGTATGATACATGTCCAGGTATCTAGATACCACATTCGAAATTGTTTCCCTGGGCAAATCCATTACCACATAGCCAACCCTTGCTCCATCAAAGTCATAAACGGCTTTTGCAAGAATAATACTAATTCTGTTCAACAAATTTTCTCTAAACGACGAGTGTATTACAACCTCTTTGGACTGGTTTGCCTTGCGGAAGACACCCCAGTTTTGAAATAACGAGTTTCGGTACGTTTCAGGTATATTATATGTGGAAATTCCTTCAGAATCTGCTGCACGGATCACATGAATATTACCCTGTTTTGAAAAGCTTGTATAAACAAGGTAAAGTTTCCTGGTAACTTTAATACTTTTACTGCTTTGTGTATCAGTTAAATATTCAAGCACGTCATTATCACTAGCTAATTCATCAATGGCATTGATGCAGCTTTGAAGCATGGAGTCAATACTTTCCATGACTTGAGATGTTGACAGCAAGGTGTGTTTTTCCATATAAGTTTTGAAGGAGAAGCTTAATCCAAAATATATAAGTATTACGAAAATTACTACCAGAAATATACAGAAAAAGATAAAAGAAAGGAGGAGCTTTCCAAAATAACTATTTATTAATCTTATTTTCATAGCATTCTCCTTTCTTCTTAAACTATTACTTACATTATTACTGCTACTAATTATCATACTACACTTTTCCCGCCCGAAATTTTGTTAAAAATCACCAGTGAAATAACTGTGGAAAAAGTGAGTATTGTAGCCAATGCCGCTGCGTTCCCAAAAGCATCATTATTTACCGCATTAAATATCGCAACCGAGATTGTACTGGTCTTTCCAGTATAAAGTATAATTGTAGAACTTAATTCATTAATATTTGCAACAAAGCTCAAAACAGCCCCGGACAGCAGACCCGGCAACATTAAGATCGCTGTGGTTTTAAAAAAGGTTTTCATCGGCGGTACGCCCAGGCTGATAGAAGCTTCCTCTACACTGTGGTCTATCTGATAGAGAATACCTACGCTGGATCGCATAGTATAAGGAAGTTTGCGGATAGAATAGGATATTACAATTATCCACATTGTGCCCGTTAGTACCAAAGGTCCTGTATTAAATGCAACTATCAGGCATATACCTATTACTGAGCCCGGTATAACGTATGGGAACATTAAAAGTATATCAAGGAATGTTGTTATCTTGCTCTTTCTGCGTACTATAAGATAAGAGCCCAAAAGGCCTATAATAATTATTAAAGCTATCGCTAATATTGAAAACGTGAATGTATTTCTTATATTCGTGGACAGCTTTGAAATAATATTCCTGTAACTTTCAAGGCTGAATCCTCTTACAAACAATGGTCCTCTTGTTTTCAAAAATGACATTACAACAACTGTTATTTGCGGAACAATGGAAAGGAACGCAACAATAAAAACAGCGGCAGTAGCAAGTATTTTTTTCCCAACAGGCAGTTCCACCGGTGCCGGTGGGCGCAGAGCACTCATGTTATAACTCTTTCTGTCCACTATGGCCTTCTGGAGCAATAACACCAAAGCTGAAATAATTGTAATTATGACACTTAGCGCACTGGCAAAGCTGGGATTTGTCGCTACTTCATTCAGAAATTCCTTATAAATAATAACCGGCAAAACATTGTAGCCTTCCCCAATTAATCTGGGCGTACCAAAATCGGCAAGGGCGGTCATAAATACCATTAAAGCCGCTGATAGAATTGTAGGCATAATAACAGGAAAGGTTACCTTCATCAACCTTTTTATTCCTGACACTCCAAGGCTTTCGCTTGCTTCCTCCAGCGATGAATCTATACTGCTCAAGGCTCCAGATACGTACAGGTATACAAGTGGAAACAGTTTAAGTACAAATACAAGAATTATTCCTTTAAAGCCGTAAATTGACCCTATATCAATTCCAATCGAAGCTAAAAATTTTGTAATAACACCGGAACGCCCAAGCAAAGTAATCCACGAATATGCCCCGATAAACGGCGGTGAAAGCATTGACAGTACAATCATAATATTGATGACCCTTTTAAAATAAAGGTTATAACGGGTGCCGATATAAGCAAGGGGCACACCTAAAGCAGTAGTAATGACAGTCACTACAATGCAAATCTTTAAACTGTTAATTAAAGCAGTATAATAGTATTTCTTTTGAAAAAATGTCGTATAGTTTGCAAGTGTGAAACCTTCTTCTTTCGCTGTGGTAAAACTTTGTAAAAACATTTTGCCAAAAGGATATATGATAAATACAGCTGACAGGACAAGGAATAACAACAGCGCTACATTCCAAAAGCTAAAATAGTTTTGCAGCTTACGGAATATTTTTTTACCCCCCATATTATTCACAGCAATCAACCTTTCTTAAAAACAGTTTACAAAGTACATTGTATGCATTTCTCAAATAATATTCCAGCTTAAATATTAATATACCATAATTGATTTTTCCGTTTCATGATCGAATACTGTAATACGTTTTGTGTTTAAATCAATTCCTGCCAAATCGCCTGCTTCCCAATGTTGATCCACATTGGAAGTGTACTCGTTAATTTCCATTGAAGTACCGTCTTCAAGTTCTATCTCATAGTTTATATAGTCTCCAAGAAATGTCGCAAACACGACTTTACCTTTTAGCATGCCTTCTTGTACCGGACATAATGCTGCATTTTCAGGACGCACAGATACAATTACTTTACCCTTGTAACCTTCTTTCAATTTTACTGGAATTTTTACTTTACCCAATATAGTCACTACTCCGTTATCGGCTTCTCCTTGTAAAAAGTTTGACGTTCCAATAAAGTTTGCAACAAAAGTATTAGCAGGCCTCATGTATATTTCCTTCGGCTCGCCGATCTGTTCCACCCTGCCATTATTCATGACAGCAATTCTGTCGGAAATAGCCAGTGCTTCTTCCTGGTCATGTGTTACATAAATGGTTGTAATGTTTAATGATTTCTGGAGTTTTTTTATACTGCTTCTCATCTGCACGCGCAGCTTTGCGTCGAGATTGCTCAGAGGTTCATCCATAAGAAGAACACTTGGATGTATCACAATTGCACGCGCCAGCGCAACCCTCTGCTGCTGGCCGCCTGACAACTGGGACGGTTGACGGTCTTTATATTCGTACATTTGCATTAGCTTCAAAGCTTGTTCTGTTCTTTTTATCAGCTCTGCTCCTTTTATTTTTCTGGCTTTTAAACCGTATGCAACATTATCTTTTACAGACATATGAGGGAAAATAGCATAATTTTGAAAAACCATGCCAACATTCCTCTTATGAGCTGGTACATCGTTTATTTCTTCATCATTAAAATAAATTTTGCCGCTTTCTATGGTATTAAATCCTGCAATCATTCTAAGAAGCGTAGTCTTCCCGCAACCGGACGGTCCCAGCAGTGTAAAAAACTCACCCGGTTTTATCTCAAGACTGACATTGTCGATAGCTCTGAAGTTTCCGTATTCTTTTACCACAGATTCTATTCTTACAGTCTGGCTCATAATCCCAATCCCCAATTCTATTCCTTTATTTTAAGAAAAAGAGATGACGAAAGTTTTAATTCCTTCAGTCATCTCATAAAATTTTCAAACTGAATGTTATGTCTTAATTTTCAGTAACAAAGCTTCTCCATTTATCTTTGAATTCAGCTTCGTGTTCAGCTGACCATTTCATATCATAGTCTACAAATGCAATTTCAGAAAACGGCGTCATGGTATCAGGATCTTCGACATCTTTACGGACTGTACGGCGATATATTGCACCTAGCTGAGACTGAACTTCCTTGCTAAGAATAAAATCCACAAACTTCCTTGCGCTTGCAAGGTTCTTGCAGTTTTTGACAATCCCTACGCCACTTGGGCTGGCTGTTGTCCCTTCTTCCGGATAGACTATTTCAATGTCGGCTCCTGCAGATTTATAACGAAGAGCAGCCTCTTCATATGTCATACCTATCAGGTATTCTCCATCGGCAACACCTTTATATGTTCCGGACGAGCTTGACAGTATTTTACCGTCAAGATTTTTAACAAGTTTTTCTACGAATTCGTAACCTTTTCCATCGTCTTTCCCATAAGCATGAATTATTGCCATAATTGTTGCGTAACTGGAGGATGAAGATGTTGGATCAGCACATGCAATTTTACCTTTCCACTTTGGATCCAGCAAGTCTGCCCATTTTGTCGGAGCTTCTTCTTTGCTTACAAGTTTTGTGTTATAAATCATGACCATTGGGCCTAAATCAAAACCGTGATAATAACGTTCTTCATCAATTGCAACTTCTTTCAAATATGCAATTTCTTTGGATTCATACGGCTGAAGCAGGTCTTTTGCCGCATAATATGTGTCAACAACACCACCCCAAAGAACATCCGCCTGGGGGTTATCTCCCTCAGCTCTTATTTTTGCCACTAAGTCACTTGTTCCACCCTGAACTAATTCAACCTTAATACCTGTTGTTTCCATAAATTCTTCAATAATCGGGTCAGCCCATTCTGTGGAGTGAGAATAATAAAGGGTCATTTGGCCTGTCTCTTCAGGTTCAGTTGATTCCTCCTCTTTTGTTTCCGAGTCTTGCACACCTGAATCAACTTGTGTAACTGCCTTAGTATCAGGCTCCGGTTCATCTTTTTTTGATGAGCAGGACGCAAAAACAGACAAGCATAAAACACAAATTAGCAACAAAGCAATTAACTTTTTCATAATCTCACTTCCTCCAATTAAAATATTATTACCCTAGTTTAATGGTATCAAACAGCTTTTTCGGTCACAATGCGACAAAAGGAGAATAAAGTGCTACAAAATTGCACTCTCTTAGTTAATATCTGTTACAATAATCTTGTATTGACATAGTTCATTTCTCAATATATTATTAGACATACTATTTATATATTTATTTGCTGGCATTCTTAAGGAAAGAACGATGATTAAGGCCAGAAGCATCGGTGGTTGCCTGCTGAAATCTCCGGCATGCTTTTAATCAGCCGGTAATTTGATTGAGACCTAAGAAAAGCACTTTTAGGAGGAAATGATAATGTACAATTTTGATGAAATAATCGAACGGCGCGGTACCAGCTCGTTAAAATATGATCTTGCAGTAAAAAAAGGTATGCCCAGGAACATACTTCCTTTCTGGGTGGCAGATATGGATTTCAAGTCTCCGCCGGAAGTTCTCGAGGCATTGTCACGAAGAATACACCATGGTATTTTTGGTTACAGTGATACCTTCGACGAATCCTATTTTAACGCACTGTTTAACTGGTACAGCAACAGATTTGACTGGCAGATCCGGCCTGAATGGCTTATAAAATCACCCGGCGTAGTTTTTTCCATTTGTACTGCCATACGTGCTCTTACAAAACCCGGTGATGCAGTCCTGATCCAGCAGCCGGTATATCATCCCTTCGAAAGCTCAGTAAAGGGCAATGACCGCCGGCCAATCGTCAACCGGCTTCTTTACATAGATGGACGCTACCAAATGAATCTTTATGAATTCGAACGGCTTATTGTGGAGGAGAAAGTAAAGCTGTTTATCCTGTGCAACCCTCATAACCCCGTGGGCCGGGTATGGACAAGGGAAGAACTGACCCAGGTGGGCGACATTTGTGTGCGGCATGGTGTGTATGTTATTTCAGATGAGATACATCAGGATTTTGTATATCCCGGATACAGGCATTTGGTGTTCGCAGGATTGAAACCGGAATATGCCGATATTGCCATTACATGCGCAGCTCCGTCCAAAACCTTCAATCTGCCCGGACTTCAAATATCCAATGTATTTATAAGCAATGCAAAAATACGCCGGCTTTTCATTGAGGAATTGAAGAAAACCGGTTACACGCTGCCCAACCTGATGGGAATGATTGCCTGCCAGGCGGCATATGAAGAAGGTGCAAAATGGCTGGATGAGCTGATTGGTTATTTAGCAGGCAACCTCGCACTGTTTAGGGAATTTTTAACTGAAGAACTACCTGCCATCAGTTTGGTTGAGCCTGAAGGCACTTACCTTGTATGGCTGGATTTTAGCAAATCAGGGCTTCCAGACCGGGAGCTGGAACAGCTTCTGATACAAAAAGGGAAAATCTGGCTCTCTCCAGGCTCAATATTTGGAGCAGGAGGCCAGGGTTTTCAGCGCTTCAATATTGCTTGCCCCCGTACTGTTTTGCAACAGGGCCTTAACCGTATGAAGGAAGCGCTTAAAGGTTTTATCAATGGTTAGCATAGCATCTGGCAATTCTTGATAAACTAGGCTATGTGCATTTCAGAAAATTGGGACTGAATTGCTCTTCTAGTTTTGTCCCTTCCGAATATTTAAGAAAAATCTCACAAGTATTTCTACCTGTGAGACTTTTTTTATATTCTTTTTACTTTATTCCTCTTCACTATCTTCACTTATATAAACCCCCTCTTCCAGCTGTATTGCATCCCTAGGAATGGGTTTATTCATAGCATTTTCAATTCTCTGCAGTATTCTCTCCTTCCTGTCATTAAAAAACTTTTCAAAATCATCAGCGTATAGAAATTCAGGCGAAAGAACATGAGACTTTAAGATGTCTTTGAACTCCTCATCGCTTACCCCAGCATGTTTTTGTATTCTCCTTAAATACTTGCTTGGAGCATCGCCGCTAACTATACGGTTAGTACGGCTAGATAAAGGAGTTTTATTAATTATACAATTATAGTCTTCTTTTTTAATACCATGTTTTTCGCACCAAGCCACAGGGAAGATATGGTGAATATCAACAGACTCAGAAAAATATGTACTAATATCGATTTTTGTTGCTGAAAGCCAATCTTTCGTATCATCAGCCATAAGCAAAGCATAAATTCCTTTATAAGCAGCACTATTTCTACTCCTTAGCGTGTGCAACCGAGAAGGAGAAAAATTTGCATCATAAACAGTTTTAGGCTCAGGACCGTTATTTGTAATCCAGTCAACTACCTGAGGCAAATCCAGCGCATAACGTGTTTCGTTTGCTGAACCGTAAAGTTCACCAAAAACACCGCACCAGAACCACTGCATCAATTTCTTTTTATGGCCAATATTACCAATATTATCGCCAATAACAGCTAAAATTGCAGACATTGGTATAAGCTGTGCAGGATAAGGCAGATCCCGAGCACTGAAAATATGGTTTTCAAAAAGTATTTTCGCTGCTTTTATAAAACCTTGCACAATCAAATCCCTGTATTTTTTATAATCTTCAAGTGATAAATTCAGCATCTCTTTTCGTTTGCAGCTAATAGCTGGTAGTTTTTCGTCGGGGATACCTTGCTCTGATAGTTCTAGTTTTTTATGATAAGTAGCAAGTAGAGTAATTGCTTGTATAATGTCAGTGTTGTTAACCCTATCAAGCAACTTGTACTCTTTAAATACCTCTTTTATCTTTTGCCAATCTGTTTTTAAATCAAATTCATCAGCTGCGAAAGTTGCTGTCAATAATTCAAAAACATTTAAAGGAACTCCGCCCGTATTAACCTTTTCAAAAACTTGGCAAACTGCTTCTTTAGGATTTTCTTTCTTCATGACAATTACCGGAACCATATATTTATTGAAATTGTTGATAATCTTTTCCTCAAATTTATCCCAAAACATACATTTTTCACGATCATACTGCCAATACTCATAGAACTCCCGTCTCCAATCACTGTAATTATCAATCATACAAACCGGGTACATGAGGTTTTTAAATTCAAATTCTTTCTTAGACAAATCGAGAATAATTTGTCGACCAAAATCTCCGGTAATTTGTTTCTTTTCATTTACTGAGATTATTGCCTCTTCAAGATCATAGCTATCATCCATAGCCTTTATCATATCAATATAATACCAGCGTTTAATTTCATAATTTTTCTCATTTCTTGTAGTAACTATCTCATTAGTTATAATTGTCTGATAAAGCGAAGTAATCCGCTGCTGACCGTCAAGAATAAGCAAATCAGGTTTTAAATTACCATTAAGTTTTACACCTTCTACAGGTTTTGTTTTGAATCTTACGCTTTCGTTTCCAGTTTCAAGGAGCATAATAGCGCCAATGGGAAAAGATTTAGCGACACTGGCAATAATTCCTTTAATACGGGCATCGTCCCAAATCCATCCTCTTTGGAAGTCAGGCAGTTGTATTTTCCCACTATGAACATCTTTTAAAATTTCAAATAAGCTCCTCTTAGTCGAATCAAAAGTTTCCATAACAATCACCTGTGCCCTTATAGTTTTCTCCTTATAGATATTCTACATTAGAATCATCTTTTCCTTCCTTTAGTCACATGCCCCTTATTTAATCGTTGATTTCAAATAACTTCTCCTCATAATCCTTCACAAAATATCTTTTACCCTTCTGAATTATTGTGTGACCTTCCATCTCCAGACGGAGTTTTTGGCCGTCAATTCCTCCCGGATACTTTTCATTAAGTTCACCGTCTTTTTTAAGCATTCTCCAGTAAGGGGTTTCATCAGTTTTTCTCTCTTCAGATGCATGTGCCGCAATATTTATAAATATTCCTGCAGTCAGTTGGCAGGTATAATCAGCCCCGTGCTTTTTTGCCAGATAACTTCTTATGTAGTCCGATGTAATTACTTTTCCGTACGGTACTTTTTTCATGATTTCATCATAAGCAAGCGGCGGAGCAATAAGCATCCTTGTGCCACCATATCTTAAAATTGCTTTAGGATCGGTGACCTCAACAATTTTCGGCATGTCCTTACTGTCCAGTAACTTCTCGTTAAACGATTTTTTTGCCATATTATTCAACCTCCTTAAAAAATTTCCTTCTCCATTCCGACGTAGCTCTTTATACTCATCATTCTTCTTCAAAAGCAAAATTCGTAAATTTAAGAGTCCTGCAATTTTCAGTTACCGTCCTTACAACATTGTCCGGTACCCCGTTGGTAAATTCAGCCTGGATTTCCATCGTAACTTCAACATTGGCACCTGAAAGAAGGTTTAAATGCTGCACAATCTCCTCTGCAATCCGTCCGGCATCCCTTCCAATCCTCGAAGTATCAAGTTTAACTGTAGCGTAAAACCTCCTCGGCTTTTTTTGCTGAGGTATTTGAACTTTAGTATCATCGCCGGAAACTTCCGTTTTAACTCCTCCAGCCGTTACCGGATGCTTAATAGCCGGAGTTGAAACTATTTTGCTTCCATCAGTATAAGTAATACCTGCAGAAGCCGCATCTTTTTCCTTTTCGTGCCTCTCCTTTTCAATCTGGGCTTTTGCAGCCTCCGGCCTTACAAGATATCCGTTTATATCTACATAATAATATCCGGATAATTCGTTAAACTTAAGGGATAAATAACGCCCTTCGCCAGTAATGCCTTCAGCATATGCAAAGTACTCGTCTGAACTTAGACCATTTTTAATACAATCCAAAAGCACATCGACATTCTTAAGTCTCGGCAAATAGCAGTAGCTGCTCAGATATTCCCAAAGCTTCTTTATCTGTATATGCTGCTCACCTTTCCAAAGCCAACTGTCAAGTTCCATTCTCAAAAGGGCTGGAGACCATCTTGGAATAAGCTGTTCCATTTGAACCATTTTCTTGGATGCTTTTATGATATGACTTTCAGAACCGCCACTTATCCTTGTCTTCTCCCACTCTATCGGATTGGAACCTTCCTGTACCGGCACGAGCAACCAGCAATATGCTTCTTTTATCCTTAGATTAACTGTTTCATCAGTTCTTTGCAAGCTTTTGTCGGCTTCCTTCTGCTGAGCTATATCAAGATTAAGGCTTTCCATGTCATCAATAATGGATTTCCATGCCAAATACTTTCTCACTTCAGATATAAGGCTAGGTATAATTTCGCTGTCCGGTGCAACAAAAGCAAGCATATTCCTGTACATCCTCGGCGAAGCTCCACGGTTATTAAGTATTTCGCCAGCTTTTTCAATTGCCTTGCTGTTATCACTTCCTTGCTTATGAGTAAATTCCGGCGCTAAAACTACCAGCCTTACAGTCTGCTCATCAGGTATATCAAGTGAAGATGACGGGCAGCTGTGAACACCCGCAAATTCGCCCCGTTCTCTTATAGCTTTCAGTCTGCGTTCTATCTCATATTCAACTTCCGGTTCAGGAATCTGCAAAGCCCTGTCTTCGACGGTTTTGCGGAGAGTAGGCCTTGTATCATACCAGAAACGGTTGTTTGAAATATCACTATACAAATAGGCAAGTTGATTCTGAAGATGAGAAAGAGCATCATTAAATACCGAAACCTGCTCGCCCGGCTGTACCACACCTAACCTGATCCTGGCAACCTCAATACCCCTGTTGCGCTGTTCCCTTACCGATGGCGCGCTTCCAAGCATGATTGTCCTTGCCACTCTTCTTGCGGCCAAATATTTTGAAAAACGGGGATTCTTTCTGTCAATCGCATATGGTATGGAATTTTTTCCGTCGATCTCTTTATCAATAACCGCATTCCACCCTTCATTCATCAAATGCCTTGTTAATTCCTCCCTTATATCCGGATTATCCAATGAGAAGGAGGAAGGCATTATTAACAAACCTCCGTCATTTTTCATCCAAAGATCATGTATAACCGCAGCCATAAGTCTTAATACGCCGCGTGTCCTCTGAAAACGTTCCAGAGTTGCCCAGTCGCCATACAAACGGTCAAACACTTCCGGATGAATTGGATAACACGATTTTAATCTGTTATAATACTCCAATTCTTTACATTCCAACGGAAAGTCTGCTGTACTTTGATTGTACATTTCGCTGAAAGCCCTGCATACCATTTCAAGGGAAGCTGGATCCTGCGGAGGTAAAAAGAGCCTCCTTCTCACAATTTCAAATCCTTCATTGGCGCCGACCGGTTTCCATATTGCTTCCATCCTGCCAAAGGTATGCTCTATGGTCTCTAAAACTATTTTCCCGGCCTCACCACCTATTTCTATGTCCGACTCAGGAATGGAGGCAACCACGATACTGTTCTTGCTGGCACGTGCTGCTTCAGTTAATTCCTGTACAAAAGAAATCAAGTTTTCAAAACTTCCTGCAGGAAGGCCGGTAACACCGTATATCTTTCTGGCATATGCAACGAGTTCATCAATAAGTATCAAACAGGGACCACATGCGTCAAAAAGCCTGGTTAATGCTTCTGAACCGGGCGAAACACCCTTTTTGTCAGCCTCCTTTACATAATCATAAAGTTTTAAATCGCCTGCCTGTCCAGCAAGCTGCGCCGCCATTTCACCCCAAAGTGTATTAATGGTAATGCCGGGATATTGGGGCGGCTTTTTGCTCTTTGAAGGGTCTAACGCCGTGCCGACAATAACTGCAACATTGGTTTTCACAATGGATGAAAGACCGGCTCTCTCAAGTACCGGCTTAACATTAGGTATCTTGTCTATAGAAACCTGTCCCCTCAATAAGTGGTATAGCGCCAGCATACTATGAGTTTTTCCGCCGCCAAAGGCTGTTTTTAGCTGGATAACAGGCTCTCCCCCTTTTCCCGCTACACGCTTTAAAGCTTGGATAAGAAGGCTTGCCATTCCTTCAGTTATGTATGTTCGCGCAAAAAATTCCACTGGATCTTTATATTCTATTTCACCTTCGCCACGCGCCACCTGGGCAAGATCAGCAGCAAATTCTGCATTTTTATATCTTCCCTGGGCAACGTCAGGATGCGGTTCAATAACATATCTCCAGGGAGGGAGTCCTGAAAGCGGTGATTGAGAAAGTACGCCGCTCTTATCTATATTCATCATCTGATTGGAAACAATACCATTATTAGAATAAATTGAAGCTTCAGAAGTGCCGTAACGTATTTTTCTGATCAAAGTCCTTATTTCCTCGGTACTTTCGGCATCAATCTGCTCGCACAAGCGCGCCATTGTATCCAGAGCACGCCATGCATAATCAACATCAAAATCCTGGCTGCCAATATGAGCGCATTTATGCCGGATACCTATCAGTTCTTTTGTCCAGTTCCTGTGATCGATACTTAATTTTCGTTTAAAAACATTTACCCAATGCGCATCGATTAACGTCAGGCAACGCATAATATCAAGAGAATCAACAAGTTCAGCCCAGCCGCCTTTTTCCGGAAGTCCTTTCCGCTGTTCATCCCTTAATGTGTTAAGAACACCTTCATTCCACCAGTCATTTTTGTACTCAATCTGAAGTTCACGTGCTACATATGGGGCTAAGGCTTTTAAAAGATATCTGAATCCTTGGTTGACAATATTTACATTTTCTGTCATTCTAACATTACCTCCCGGTTACAAGCTAGAGTATTGATTGTTGCTCAAACGGCCTTGAAGCAAGCTCCAATGCTCTTTTCTGTATATATGGCCATGACACGATTAATGTGTTGTATGCATAAGCCTCCTCGGTCCATCCCTTTCGTTCTGCTATGGTATAAAGCCTATACGCCAATGCCTTGGCATTTTCAACAATATCGCTGCGCATTTTATTAACAAGTTCCGCAGTTTTGTTTTCACCCTCGTTTTCAATAGCTTTCACTAACTGTTGTGTGCACATCCAAATCATGTCTCCGGCCGAAGACGATACAGGAGACCATTCATCATCCAGTTCTTCCCTCTTAAGAAGCCTCACTTTTCCTTTAGCCGCACAGACTGCGCCTTTTTCCTCAAGCCTTCCGACTGAAGTATTTTTAGCACGGGCTAAAACATCTGCCTCGCCGAAAGGAGCTTCATCCAAACCAAACTGCTCGTACCAGGCCACACAAAAACGGCTGTCGGTATCCATATCTCCTTCCTGGGCAGTAAAATAAGCGTCCAGCTCCTGGTTTATAATCTGCAATGCTGTGCGGACTGTCATAGGGGTCCCGTCAGCTTCAAGCACTTTTGAATAGCGCGAGAACACAGACATTCCCGGTCCAATAGCCGCCTGTGCAAGGTCAACGGGAGCTATGTTGCCTTGCTGTAATTTTTTCAATGCAAAAGGCAATTCCTTACGTAAGATCTTTAAATATTCTCTTCTCGTTATCATGTTCAAGCTGTCTTCCTTTACCCTGCAAACAATAACTATTGACGAAGCAAGAGCATTTGTGCCGATTTCAACAGACCGGCCTGCTTTTTCAGTTTTAATAGGCCAGGTGCCAACAATTTCAAAACCTGACTTTATCAGTCCCTCAAGCATTGTTTCCCAACCTGTTGATGATACGTTTATATCTCCATCCACATCATCACTTTCAACTTCACTTTGCTTAAAAGCATAATAAATTGTAACGGGGAATTCCTTATTGGCAATTTCTTTTATATTGTTAAAAGCTCTGTACAAACCTTGTTCAAAAAACTCCTTGGCCTTTTCCCTGTCTCCTTCAAAACGGTATGGAGTTGCAACCAGCTCCTGCACTTTTGGAACCAGCAACGTACTTAATATATCAGGATAAATACTTCCCAAAGAACGACGCAGCCATATATAGAAATAATCGGATAAATCTGCGTAACCAATATTATCGTAATAAGGCGGATCAGTAGAGATTAAAAATCTATTTCTATCCTGAGTAAAAGGCTTGGCAGCATCTGCCTGCAAAATATTTCCTTCCTTGCCGGCAGCGATGCCCGAAAAACCTTTTATCATTCTTTCAAGCAAACTATTGAAACTGCCGGATGAATTGCAAAAAGGATTGCTTTCAGCATAATCCCAAACCATAGGAATGCCTTGTCTTGCAAATGTACTCCTCATACTTGAATTACTGGCATTCCAGCTACTTATCGTTGATTGGTGGTTTGCCAGTTGGTCAATTAAAAACGCCAGATAAGTGGCAATTGTCTCAGAATACGCTTTTGCGCCTCTACCGCCATCATTAATTCCTGATTGGTCATCCGGTAAACCTGCAGAAACAGCGTCTTTATATATTTTCAACTTTACTTCGGAGATCAGGTCACTAAAAGTTGTTAAAGTTGTAAGTTGCCTGCTTGTAAATAAATCTGAAAATTCTTTCATACCATACAAAACACACCAAATTGCTCTTGGATCATATGAAAGTTCACCGTCAGGATATTCATCCGGCTTAGGCACTTGTGCAGCACGAATATGGCTCTCATCCGGAGGCAAATAAATTCTATTGCGCTCACCTTCGGCTATTATCGCCATAAGCTGGGCTCCCATACGGTTTTCGCTTGCTTCCTGTTTTATATATGAATCGCTTGCCACCTCGCCGCACATAATACATTTGAATTTAGCTCCCCTGGATATTTTAGGAGGGGAAGGCACTGCCCCGGCTCCATTTTTTACTGTAAAGTCTATTTTTTTATTGGCTCTGTCAATAACCGGCTCAATCCACGCTTTTCTTCCTGCTTTTTTTGATAATTCAAAAGACGATGCCAGAGGCATTTCTACACCGCAAGCCGGGTTGGGGCACTTCACTGTTCTACACCAAATCCAGGCCATAACAGTTGCTTCCCCACCGCCATATTCTTTTGGCAATTTTGCTTTGGGATAAAGATGGCCAATACGCTTAAAAGCTTCGTCCCTCATCCACTTGCCGTAATATTCCACATCTTCAGCAAGGCCTTTAATACCTTTCCATGCATTTTCAAATCCCAACTTTCTTCTTGCATCAGGATTCACAGGCGGCATATTTGCAAATTTAGGCGGTAATTCTACCAATGCTTTAGTGATTAAAACAGCAACCGGATTAAGGTCCCCCCCGTAAGCTTCCAAACCTAACCGCTGTGCTTCCAGAGGGATTGTGCCGCCGCCGCAAAACGGATCATAAAATGGAGGCAAATTGCCATTTGTAGATTTCAATATTTCCTTTCTCGCCATATTAAGGACTTCTTCATTGCTGGTGTTTTCCCATTTTACAAGTTCTTCTATAATGCCAAACAATCTCTGGCGTTCTTTCTCCTGCTCTTCCTCAGTAGGAAACTTGTCAGGATGCACAGACGGATCATCGACAAGAGAAGCAAAGACTACGGCTCTTGCTGCTACGAGCGGCCGTCTTGCCCACCATAGATGTAAAGAAAAAGGATGCCCATGCCTGATTGATTTTTCTCTTGCTGATTCCTGATTGATTGCTTCAAGTGGCAACGCTACTTCAATTAGTTTTTTCCTATACTCCATCTAAAACCATCTCCTTAGTCTCAACTTCAGCGCTTACAGCCATAAGTTCTTCAATGCTGTAATTAACGCTTGTTGCGGCAAAATCCGGCTGATATTTAAAAGGTTTCTTCATATAGCAAACTTTTGCTTTTTTATTATTATTATCAACTTCAACAACTGCTAAAATAAAATCTTCAGGTTTATTAAGGGCTGTTAGGATTTCGTTTTTTGTTACCGTTACAGTCGCAGCTCCCTTGATTCTTCCTTTTACTTCTATAAACCTAAGCCTCCCGTTTCCTGTCTTGGATTCAATATCATATCCGCATTTACTCGAGCTTACATCAACAGGTTGATATCCTTTTTCCCTTTCCAGCATTATCACGGCTTGCATTGCAGCTTTTTCAACCGTTTGAGTATTCCGGCCAAATAAGCCGGGATTATAAGCTTCTTCCATTGAATTTAACATCGAGGCAGGTATAATTAAGGCTCCGCCAATAATCACCGGCGGCAAAGGTGAAAGCCGTTTTTCCTGTTCCAGTTCTTCCATGCGTTTTTGCAGCCTCCCGGCCAATTCTTCCGCACGTCTGGCAGCCTGTTCAGAGTTAAGCCTTGCGTTTGGCTTGCCGGCACGTTCCTGGTCTTTCAGTTCCTGGCTTCGCCTGTCCCAATAGTTGATTTCTTTCGTAAGCCTGTCCTTTACAGCTGCCATTGTCTTTTCAATCAATTCAATCTTCCGGTTCTTGACTTCTTCAAAGTGTTTTGGCACAAGCTCGGTTATTGCATATTCAACAGCCATATTCTCAATATTGTTTTTTAGCCAGCCTGCTTGTCCTAGTATTTCCCTGGCTCTCTCTTTTTCTTCTTCTTTGAGACTTCTATAGTCAAGATACGGTGCATAACCTGCATTTCTTTTATTGCCGTTGCTGTCTATCTCTACAAAATGAACCTGCTTTGATACTATCCTCCTTCGCCCGCTCATGTCCATACGGGCATCCTGTATGGAGTTTTCTATGTAAAACAATACTCTCAATTCATCACTGTTTCCTGTTTCATCGACAAGTATGGCTCCCCGCTTCAATACATCCGCGTTTCTTTCCCTTACTAAATCTATCACCGATTCAAGCAATGGATGGCCTGGGCAAATAAAAGCTGCAAGGGGTTTTCCTTGAATATTGATAAGCTCCTTCTCAAAACAAACCCTTTCGTACCTGGGTAACACCGGTTCCCCTGCGCCTATTACCCTATCCCGGTTCCGAATTGCAGCTGGTACATAAGTAATCTCATACCTTCTGGGTTCTCTCTCCCTGATGGTACCACCCAGGTATCTGAAAGCGCTAATGAAGAACGATTCTATAAAATGAGGCTGCAGTCTTCTTGCATCAATCCTCTCCATCTCTTCCCTGATTTCCATGACCTTCCTTGCATCCATGACATTTTTTGCAAGAGCTCTCTCTTCAAAAAGCTTTTTCAATTGCTCCCGGTCAAGAGAGTTATCCAGCACCTTGTAAAGCTTTGCCTTCACATCAGGCCTGTCTCCATAGCGGATAGCTTGAATAAGAAGCTCTCTTAACGGCTTGTTTTCAAATGTTATCTTGCCAAGGACATCGAAGACGCGGCCACCTAAGGCCTTTCGCTCCTCTTCCAGTTTCAGCAGCAAGCGTTTGAATACTTCTCCCTCACGTGTTTCCTCTGCAACCAAATTCCAACAATGGCAAACTTCTGTCTGCCCAATCCTGTGAATACGTCCAAATCTTTGTTCCAACCTGTTGGGATTCCAGGGAAGGTCATAATTAATCATAAGATGTGCACGCTGAAGATTTATACCCTCTCCTGCAGCGTCTGTTGCCACCATGATGCGTACTTCTTTGTCTTGAGTGAATTTTTCCTGGGCTTTTCTTCGTTCCTCCCTCAGCATTCCGCCTTGTATAGTTACTACTGCTTCCTGCTTGCCCAACAAAGCCCTGATCTTATCTGCAAGGTAATTAAGGGTATCCTTGTGCTCAGTGAATATAATAAGCTTTTCCCGGTTTTTTTCAGCATCAAACATTCTCCAGTCATCCTGCAGAAGCTTGGACAATTCATCCCATTTTTTGTCCTTGCCGCTGTTTCTAACTTTATATGCCATATTCTCAAGATACTTTAATTTCCCAATTTCAGCCTCAAGCTCCGCAATAGTGCGGGCGGCTGTAGCCTGATCAACGACTGTTTCTTCCAACTCTTCAACTTCATTGCAAGGTGCGTCCTCAAGTTCATCAATATCTTCATTTGACAGTTCGGGATAGTCAAAAAACCGGTTTGCGGCATCTATTCCCCTTTTTCTGAGCTTTTCCTCATTAAGCCTTTTTTCCAGTCTCTCACGTCTTCTTTTTAGAGATTGATAAATCGCTTCAGGGGAAGATGCCAGTCTCCTTTGCAGAATGGTTAATGCAAATCCCACAGTACCTTTCCGGCCTTCATTTTCAAGGTTATCCGCCCTGTTAAACTCTTCGCGCACATATTCTGTAACTTCTTTATAAAGCAACGCTTCCTCATCCGAAAGTTTATAATTAACTGTATATGCAATCCTCTCAGGAAACAAAGGCGTACCGTCAAATTTTAAAAGCTCTTCCTTAACCATCCTGCGCATGATATCTGATACATCAGTCACATGGTAGCCTTCACGGAATTTTCCTTCAAACCTGTCACCATCAATAAGGGCCATGAAAAGCTGGAAATCTTCTTCTTTACCATTATGTGGTGTCGCCGTTAGCAAAAGAAAATGCCTTGTGATACTTGATAAAAGTTGCCCGAGCCTGTACCTCTTCGTGTATTTCACTTCTCCGCCAAAAAACGACGCAGACATCTTATGGGCCTCATCGCATACAATCAAATCCCAGTCAGTCATTCTAAGCTTCGCCTGTACATCCTCATTTCGCGCAAGTTTATCAAGCCTGGCTATACACAGAGGAATTTCCATAAAAACATTACCTGTTCTTGCAGATTCAATTCTGTCATTAGTTATTATTTCAAAAGGCAGTCCGAAACGCTTGTCCAGTTCATCCTGCCACTGTTCTGAAAGGTTGCCGGGAGTCACAATTAAGCATCGCTTAAGGTCGCCTCTTATAAGAAGTTCCTTTATTAACAAGCCTGTCATAATTGTTTTACCGGCGCCGGGATCATCAGCCAGCAGGAAACGAAGAGGCTGCCTTGTAAGCATTTCACCATATA
This sequence comes from Clostridiaceae bacterium, assembly GCA_012840535.1. Taxonomy (GTDB): domain Bacteria; phylum Bacillota; class Clostridia; order Acetivibrionales; family DUMB01; genus DULF01. The sequence continues at coordinate 5,488 of DULF01000030.1, read as the reverse complement.
CAGCTGTAATCTGGTGTGGCAGTGGCTCCACCATTGAAGTATGTATTGCCAGGTATGGGTCAAATAAATGAGCCAGCTTAATCCTGTATGCTTCAGAAACAAGCCTGAGCATTTCCCCATCAGCCGTAAAGCTCCAGGGCAGACCGGCCTCCACAATTTCGAGAATGGGTTCTTTATCTCTATATATCAATTCGTTGTTCACATTGCCTGAACTATCTTTATACGTCAGTTCAACTGCAACATTGCCTATCCATTTCGCATCAATAACAGTAACATTACAATTTGGCAAAACGCCTTTTACAATTGTTCCTGCCTTTAAATCCTCAAGTCGTGCCATGTTTTCATCACCTTATTTCCATTAAAAGAATCATACCTGCCTATTCATCTTCAACCTTGCATCGCTGGGTTTTTTCGCATCCTTTGGAATCGCCCACATATTACCAAGACGAATTGCCTCTTGAATCCTTCCCTGTGAACACAGGACCTGTACACGGCGGACTGTGATATTCCATTTTCGGGCAGCTTCTTTTGCGGTCATATATTCCATGATTTCAACCTCAATGGTATATAATTAATCATAGTATATAATTAACCATGAAAATTATATTCGTAAATGCGAATAATTTCAAGGAGAATTGCCATTTTTCGTCATTTTTTTGAACAATTGCCGCTATCAAGAACACATCGCATGCGTATTAGATTCAGCCGTGATCGCGGCGCTTTTCCGAATCCGGTGACGTGCATAAAAGAAGATGCCTACCTGGCCAAGCCCTGCCAACCCCCATGTAACCGGATAGCAGGCAAAAAGCATAACCACCGTAGGATACCAGGCAAAGACCGTTTTAAGCCAAACAATACGCATGAGGCAGGCTCCTACCAGCGTGCAAATCATAGGCAGCATGGAATAGCCCATGCCGCGGGTTATACCTGGAAATACGTTCATTACTCCACAGGTAAAATATGCGATCATTAAGACTTTCAAGCGCAACATGCCAAGATCTATAACCTCCGTATCGGACGTGTACATGCCAAGAAGCGGCCTGCCGAAAAGCAAGGTGGCGCCGCTTACGAGAATCCATGTAGCAAAGATTAATACTGTAAATATCTTTGCAATTGTGTCAATCCGGTCATACTTCTTCGCGCCCATGTTTTGTCCTGTAAAAGTGATAGCCGCATTGTAATAGGCATTCATAGTGGTGCCGACAAATCCTTCCACATTGCTTGCAGCAGAGCTGGCAGCCACCAAAGTGGAGCCGAAGGAGTTGACTGCTGACTGGATCAATACATTGGAAATGGAGAACAAAAAGCTTTGTAAACCTGCTGGCAGGCCTATCCTCACAATCTCTTTGAGCTTATTTCCTTCAATACGGGTCTGCCTTGGTATATAACGTATACCTCTGTTACTCCGGTATAAACATATCATAACAAGAACCATGGACAGGAACTGGGATACAACAGAAGCCCATGCTACACCATCGACGCTCATATCCAGTACAATTACAAAGAATAAATTAAGTATTACATTTATAACTCCCGAAATGACAAGGTAGTACATCGGCCTTCTGCTGTCTCCTACAGCACGCAGGATGGCTGCGCCAAAGTTATATACCATCATGGCAGGCACTCCAATAAAATATATTTCCATATACAATACCGACAGTTCCAATATATCCTCAGGGGTCCCCATCAGAATCAGCATTGGCTTGCAAAAAACAAATCCCATTATCATGACAACCAATCCGCTGATTATGCTGATAGCTATGGATGTATGAACAGAGTCACCCAAGTCTTTTATTCTACCGGCTCCATAGTCCTGAGCAACGATGACGGCTGTGCCTACCGATAATCCCATAAATGTGTTAACCAGAAGGTTTATAAGGGCGCCCGTAGCGCCTACCGCAGCCAGCGCTTCTCTGCCTGAAAAATGCCCGACAACTATCATGTCTGCAGCATTAAACATTAGCTGCAATATGTTCATTGCAATGATCGGCAGTGAGAAAATCAATATCTTGCTTAGCAGCGGTCCGCTGCACATATCCATATCATGGTTCTTTAATAGTTTTAACAATTTAATGACATAATTTTTCTTTAATACAATATTCGCAGCCATGGCTCAAAAAATACGAAAATTCTCGTTTATTTTCAGTTAATATCAGTTATTATAACATAATAAAAGACATAATCAACCAGGCCTATTCAAAAATAAGCATTTTGACTCTCCCTCGCTAAACTTCCAATAAACATTTGACCATAACGCCGCTATTATTCTGGTAAACGTTTGACCCTTACACCACTGATCCTCTGAAACTCACTCGCCAGACGGTTGTACATTCCTCTTGGAATCATATGGCCAAAATCCAGTTCATCCCTTGCTGCAATCTCTGTACACTTAACAACCAACCGGAACATTTCAGGCGTTGGTCGGACTGTTTCAACTTTTTTATTATCATCTCCGAAGAATAATGCCATTTTTTTCAAAAGATCATAAAACTCAGGATTATCTCTTATAAACTCTCTTTTGTTCTTATCGTAATAATAATGATACAACCTGTTCTGCAGAGGTTTTAAATAGTTTATTCCAAACCGGTTTTTGCAGTGATCAATCAAGTATTTATTGATATATTCATACGGGAAATGGTTTATCATGCCTTTGTATACCACTTCGAGGTATTTTTCCGTGGGTTTGATTTCATCCGGTTCCTTATCAACTACAGTGTATGTGAATACTTCTACCTCTTCAAATCCCAATTCAACTTTAATGCCTTCTTTTCTTTCATAACACGTTGGAGCACCTTCTCTTTCATCTATTGCTGAAACTGCCTCATCCGGGATTTCATAAACAACTCCCAAAACATAATCTCCGGGCGATTCTATTATATCCAGAACACCTCCTCCCCATTTGCTGGAACACCTCGTAAAAGCCAGTCTGTAGTCATTGAGTATGCCAACCCCGCAAATACGAAATTTGTTTTCACATCCTGCCTTTTTCATGGTCCCCTTGAATGATTCAGGATTTGTACAACTTCCATAGGCAAAATACTTTTTACTCATATCAATCCCCTCCTGTTTTCTATAAATTTTCTCCAATTTCCGAATGATCTCACCTTTTACAATTTCATTTCCATTTATCAAAGCCGGATAACCTTCAGGCAGATGGTAAAGCAGTCCATATGTTTTGCCGGGTGTTACACGTTTTATACGACCTTCAAGATACATTTTATGACCCCAAAAATTTCTCATTAGTGTTCCATATACAAATATCCTGTTCAAACAAGGTCTGCTGTCTGTTAATTCATCATTTTGTTTATATATTGATTAAAAAGCATAATTACCGGCTTTGGATTTTTTATTCCTGTTTTTGCCAATATTTTTTTCGGTATATCCTCTAAACAGTCTCTCAACCATATCTCTTTTAAATCGACGGTATTTTGGTCTTTCGCTTTTAAAATACTTATCAACAACTTGCAATACAGTTTCCACCATAAAATCTCCCCTTCAGGCATATTTTTGTTCATTGGAAGCTAATTTCAAAAATGTGTTAATCAACTCGTTGCCATTATTTCATTGAATCTATTCAGGATTCTTAAGAAGACCTTACTTTTAACCTCTTCTTTCCAAAGGCCGCTATTATATCTCTCTTGCCTTATATAACCGGTTAGTATTGCTTTCAACAAGTCAAAACCTGCTATGTCAATCGCATTATTTATCATATCTGCATTCTTGAGATTATTACTTCTTAATACTTCCAAATAACCAAAGGATACTAAAGCCTTTGAAACTCATTAGGCACACCCAATGCATCAGCAACTGCCAGGCCCATTACCCCACGCAAAACAAAATTAGACATTGTATTCACCCTGCTATATAATAATTATTTAATCAGGAGAATAAAAACTTTTTTAAAACCTCCTGAAAAATAAAAAGCCTTCTAATCCTTGATATATCTATATTTTTATAATGATATGATACCATATTATGGTTGGGATTAGAAGACTTATATTTTAATCAATAACTATGTTTGGTTATAATAATATGTTTTTGCGCAGTTTACCTTCTCTCTATATATAGCCTATGTTTTTTGTGTTTTAATCATCGCTTTTTGGCTCTGGACATCTCTTTATGTATTCCAGCAAATCAGCCAGATTTGCAGTCGCCATCGCTATACATGTATCCGCTGCTCCATAGTACATTTTTATTTCCCCTGTCTTCTCGTTATGGACCCATCCGCAGGGAAACACTACATCATCCACATCCCCTTCCCTTTCGTAACATTCATAGGGGCCGAAAACCCACTCATCACTTCTCCTCAAAACCTTGAACGGATTCTCGAGGTCCAGGAGAGCAAGTCCAAGCCTGTATATAGCTCCTGCAGCAGTTTGCCTGACACCGTGATACAGTATCAGCCAACCTTCAGGAGTTTCAAGCGGCGGAGTATTGAGTCCCACTTTGTTGGCATCCCACCATCCACCTTTTCTGGCATTAATTAATATCTGGTGCTGTCCCCAATATTTTAAATCTTCCGAAATTGAAATCCAAATATGCGCTCCAGGTTCGCTGCACGCCGGAATAGGCCTGTGTATAAGCAGCCATTTGCCGTTGATTCTTTTCGGAAACAGTGCAGCATCTTTATCTTCCGGCGGCATTACCGGTCCAAGCCTTTTAAAGCTTTCAAAATCTTCTGTCAGTGCCATTGATACCAGGGGACCACCTTTCGAGTAGGCAGTATAAACAATAACATACTTTCCAAGCTCCTCCACCCAGGTAATTCTCGGGTCCTCAATCCCCCATTCCTCCTCAGGGTACCTTTCCGGATCTGGTTCAATAGTAGGTTTCTCGTCTATGATCCAGTTGCTTATGCCGTCATCACTGACAGCTTTAGTTAGGTGGGAAAAGCCTCTTCTATCCTCGACCCTGGCCAAAAGCAGTACTTTTCCGTTATACATTGTTGCTGCAGGATTGAAAACTGAGTTTGCCGGATAAGGCCAATCTTTTACTGTAAGAATCGGGTTGCGGGAATCTCTTTTAAAAAGCTCTCTGTAGGAATGCTTGTCAGGACCCCCCAGTCTTGTTACAAATCTCTTTGCCATCAGTTTTTCACTCCTTTACACAAGCAACATTTATGTATATGTAGTTTCACCATTTTATTATATCTATTTCAAAAATAAAATCCAATCCTACAATATCGCAGTTCCCGAGCACTTCAAGTTCACTATTGGCAACTGAAATTGTATCTCCAGCAGTAAAAAATGTTACTGAACTTTGTTTCCCTCCATAAGAAAATGTAACAGGATTTTTTATTAAACAGGCTTTCCCGTCTTTCATCTTTTGCATTTCATTTTTCGTAAGTGACGGCATGAGTGCTTTAAGGCGTTCCTCATCAACTCCTATTATTTGCAGCGTTTCTCCGGGCTTTAGCTGAAATCCTGTTTCTATTGAATGTTTATAGCTGACCAACTGTTATGGATACTGTTCTCGTAATTCTCAATTT